>JAFASD010000474.1 GCA_019244945.1 Acidobacteriaceae bacterium
AGCATTGATATTTCGAAAGCGCCCCCGGTAAAGGCGCCCCAGCAGAACCAACCGGCGCCGGAACCGCAACCTCTTCCGCCGCCAACTCCGGTAACCAGCGCGCGACCGGCAAGCAGCCCGGCCGGCGTCGCCGGCTCGCTAAAGTAAGCGGCGGCGTTCAGGTCCGAAACCGCCCCCGAAAGTCAGGGCGGCGGAATGTGAATCGCGCGCGCCGAGTACGGCCCGCGTTCGGATGGTTATGAGATTTAGCGCAGACACGGGAGTCTCCTCCAGACCATCGGCAAAGGACGCTCCCAAGCTGACCCGCCAGAGTAGCGGCTTCGAGCAATTCTGCACCATGCTGCAGAGCTCAGAAAATCTCTCGATCCTCGACATGTCCGGCGCAAGTCAGGCCAACATAATGTTCATTACCGATCTCGGTCACCGCATTTCGTCCGACGACATGATCGGAACCATGCAGGAATGCTTCGGCGACGACTTTTTCGAGAATCAGCAAGCGGCCAGCAAAGCGCAACGTTTTCTCGATGAAGCTCTAACCTTCCCCGACCAATTCTTCGATGGCGCGCTGGTTTGGGACACGCTGCAATTTCTTGTCTCTCCGCTGCTGGAGCAGGTTGTGGCGCAACTGCTGCGAATCATGCGTCCGGGCGGTCTGATGCTAGCCTTCTTCAACGCCGACGAGAAGATCTCCCGGATTCCGTTGTATAACTATCGCATTCAAGATCGGAAGAGCCTGCTGCTTTCCCCACGGACCGGCGGCATCCAAAGAGTACAGTACTTCCACAATAGATCGTTGGAACGGCTGTTCGAAAAAGCCGCTTCGCTGAAGTTTTTTTTAACTCGCGATCATCTCCGGGAAGTGATCGTTCGCCGTTAGCGGGGTCCCTTGGCATTAGAAGACGAATTATTACGCCAGCGCCATGAGCGCATCGAGCAAATCCGAAACCTCGGGTTCGATCCCTATGGCCAGGCATTCGAATATACGCAAACCATTCCGCAAGTTCTCGCCGAATATAGCTCCAAAACCGCCGAAGAGTTAGCGGGTCACATCAACGTTCGCATCGCCGGCCGTATCTTGACGATTCGCCGCATGGGGAAAGCAGGTTTTCTTCACCTGCTCCAGGAAGGCGAGAAACTCCAGATTTACGTCAAGAAAGACGCCGTTAACGAAATCAGCTACAAGCTTTACGAGCTGCTGGATATCGGCGACATCATCGGCGTGTCGGGCTATTTATTTCGCACCAAAACAGGCGAATTGACCGTGCACGTGGAAGAGCTTGTCTTCCTGTCGAAAATCATGTTCGCATTGCCTGAAAAATGGCACGGCCTTGAAGATATCGAGACCCGTTATCGCCAGCGGTATCTGGATCTCATCGCCAACAGCGAGATCCGCAAGATCTTCATTACTCGCTCGAAAATCATCCAATCTTTGCGGCATCAACTCGACGAACGCGGCTTTCTCGAGGTCGAGACTCCCATGATGCAGCCGCTATATGGGGGCGCTGTAGCACGTCCGTTTGTAACGCACCACAATACGCTGGACATTAACCTCTACCTACGCATCGCGCCCGAACTGTATTTGAAGCGCCTCGTGGTCGGAGGGATGGAACGCGTCTACGAAATCAATCGCAACTTCCGAAACGAAGGTATCTCGACTCATCACAACCCGGAATTTACGATGCTCGAGTTCTATCAGGCATACACAGACTACCTCGGCATGATGCAACTCTCCACCGATTTGCTTCGCCAGGTAGCCATTGATGCCACAGGTTCTGCACTGGTCACGTTTGAGGGCCGCGTGCTCGACTTTGGCGCCTTCCGAAAATTTTCTATGCGTGAGGCGGTCATGGAGTTCTGGCCGCAACCTGAAAAACCTTCGCTCGACAACGTCAAGGATCCGCAGTGGCTGCTTCGACACTCCAAAGAATCTACGCCGGGCATGGCTCTCGTCGATCTGTTTGAGCATCACGTTGAAAAGCAACTCTTTGAGCCGAGCATCATCTACGATTTCCCTGTCGAGGTATCGCCACTCTCCAAGAACAAACTCTCAGAGCCCGAGTTTGTTGAGCGGTTCGAAATCTACGCCGGCCGTATGGAAATCGCCAATGCTTTCACTGAGCTAAATGACCCGCAGGAACAGCGGCGGCGTTTTGAGCTGCAGCTCGCGCGAAAAGCCGGCGGCGATCAGGAGGCGCATGTTATGGACGAAGACTACATACGGGCGCTCAGTTACGGAATGCCTCCGGCGGGCGGCGAAGGAATCGGGATTGACCGCCTGACCAAGGTTCTGACCGGCTCGAAATCCATCCGTGACGTAATCCTCTTTCCTCTCTTGCGTCCCGAAGGCGACATCGGCTTGGTGGATCGCCTGCGCGAGCTCGCGCCCTGAAACTTCGAGAATGTCCCGTTTCGAGTGGATCGTCGCTCTGCGTTATCTGCGCGCCAAGCGAAAACAAACCGTTACTTCCGTCATTACTGTGATCTCCGTCCTGGGTGTTGCGGCGGGCGTCGCGGCCCTGATCATTGCCCTCGCCATCAACAACGGCTTCCAGAGCACTCTGCAATCCAGCCTTCTCAGCGCCACCGCGCACGTCAGCATTCTGGAACGCAATCCCGCATACGGCATACAAAATTGGGAGGATTTGATTCCCAAACTGCAGCGCCTTCCCCATGTCATCAGCGCTACGCCAGGCTTATACGGCCAAATTGCGCTGAAAGGTCCGCTCGTCGGCTCCGGGGCTGTGCTCAAGGGAGTTCCACTCGGCAGCGACGATCGAATTCCTGAGCTGCTCCGTCATCTTAAATCCGGCTCGCTTTCCGGCTTTGCCAACGCCGGAGGAGAATACGGCATCATCCTTGGTTCGCGATTGGCCGAACAGGCTGGCGTCGTCCTCCACAGCCCGGTCTCTGTCATCAGCTATCAAGGGGAGCTGACGCCGCTCGGCCCGTCCTGGAGCGCGTTTCACTTTCGTGTTGTGGGCATTTTTGAGTCCGGCCTTTACGATCTAGATTCCACCTGGGCCTTCACATCGCTCGCCGCCGCTCAACGCGTTCTGGACCTGAACGACGTAGTGAACACCATCGAGCTTCGTCTCGATAACATTTTCGACGCGCGGGAAGTCGCGCGAGCAGCCGAGAATGTCGCCGGACCCAAACTAATCGCCACAACCTGGATGGATCAAAATCGCTCGCTGCTGAACGCATTGAAACTCGAGAAAATTGTCAGTGTAATCACCGTGAGCTTGATTGAGTTGGTCGCGGCGCTCAATATCTTGATCGTTTTGGTCATGCTCGTCATGGAGAAGCATCGCGATGTCGCCATTCTGATGTCCATGGGCGCGCGCCGGCAACAAATTCAGCGAATCTTCGTTTTGCAGGGCATCATTATTGGAGGCTTGGGCTGCGCCATAGGCCTTGCTGTCGGATACTCAGCCGCGACGCTGTTTAATCATTACCGCTGGCTGAAGCTGGATGAACAAATTTACGCTCTGAGCTACGTCCCATTCCAGAGCCATTGGACAGATGGCATCTGGGTTGCCGCGCTCGCGCTCATAACCAGCCTCATCGCGACACTGCATCCCTCGCGAACCGCGTCTCGTATAGCTCCCGCAGAAGCGTTGCGATATGAGTGAAGGGCGCTATTTGGGTGCCGCGCCGGGCACATAAGCGAAATCCCAAACCAGCAGATCGATCTCATTGTTCTCCCCGCCCTCGGAAAATTCGACTAAGGCGTATTCGCCTGGCGTGAGCGGCTTTTCCGGCCAGACCCGATACAACCCGCTTGCCAACTCCTGCTCAAACGTATCCATCTGCTTGCGCTCTTCTACGTTCTCCTTGACTACCGGCAGGATGGAGATATTCTCCACGACGCGCAGCTTCGCTTTGGGTGTAACGCTGATAATCCCGAACCGTTCCTGCTTTGCCAGTCTTAAATAAAAATCTGGCCGGTCTTCTCTCACGATAAATTTGGAATGGTCTCCCTGAATGACCACGGAAGCTTTTCCCGGAATAAGCGGCACCGGAGAGAGCACTTGCAGCGCCTTGCGTTTCTTACTGGTCACTACCTGGTAATCGGCAATCGCGAGCGGTTTCACTTGATTCTCGGTCTTGTAATATGCTCCTGCATCCATGGGAATCGCTTCAATTTCGTGCCGCAACGCGCGTTCAGCTTTCTCCTCTTCATCTTCTTCGCGCGCCTCCCGCGTCGCCTGCTCGCCCCTGGCTTTTCGCTCTCGCTCAGTTTTATCTAGATCGACCAGTTCTTTCGGGATTTCTTCCCAATCCCCTCGTTCGGTACTAAAATACCGGATCCGGTCTTCTTGCACCTGATACTCGCGGACGACATGATAATCTCCGTCCTTCAAATACAGCCGGAACGTCTCCCCGAAAAGTAAAAGAGCGGTCAAAAACAAAAGAAGAACTGCCCGCACGAATCTATTTTATCGGCGACTCACGGCGCCCGCCGAACGACCGGGGCGCTGTTCAGGGATTAAATGTCGCGAACGCATCTGAAGCCGATGTTTGTAGTTGCGCTATCTGGCGTGTTAGACGTGCGGGCAGCTACGCGATATCGATTGCAGTAGGAGGCGTGACAGAGATACGAGCCGCCTTTCATAACTTTTGCGGCGCCGCGTGGCGGCCCCACAGGATTCGACCGTGTGGCTGTCAAATGAGACGCAGAGTCGAACCAGTCGCTGCACCATTCCCAGGTGTTGCCCGTAATATTGTGCAGGCCATAGCCGTTCGCAGGGAACGCATTTACCGGAGCCGGGCCGGCGTACCCGTCTTCGCCCGAATCAACCAAAGGGAAAATGCCTTGCCAGATGTTGCACAGGTGGCGATTTTCGGGCGTAAGCTCGTCGCCCCACGGATACGTTTTCTGTTCGAAGCCACCGCGGGCGGCGAACTCCCATTCAGCTTCAGTGGGAAGGCGCTTGCCGGCCCAGATGCAATAAGCCTGCGCATCATTCCAGGACATGTGTGTGGCCGGATGCTGAAGGCGGGTGTCGATACTCGAGTCCGGACCTTCCGGATGTTTCCAATCGGCTCCGTTTACTCTGCACCACCAGCTTGCGCCAGGAACGGTTGCCACCACCAGCTCTTGATACCGTTCCTGCGGGATGTGGCCCTGGAACACAAACGACCAGCCGAGCCGTTCCGATTCAGTTCGGTATCCCGTGGCTGTTACGAATTCGCCGAACTGCTCATTGGTAACTGCAAATTTGTCGATATAGAACGCATCCAGTTGAATCTTTCGAATCGGCCCTTCGCCATCATCCGGAAACCCCTCTTCTGAATCCGTGCCCATGAGGAAAGGCCCGTCGTCGAGCTTCACCATATCGACCGCGGAGCCATCCGTGACCCGAACTCGCGCAGCCGAGAGCCCCTTTGATTCGTCCAGTTGTGCGGCTCGTCTTCTTCCGGGTACGCAACAGGGATGCGGTATCCCGGCTGCCGCAAAAATTTCAAACTCTCGCTTCATGTCGCAGGACGCGGGTTCAGCGGATTGTATTTTCGAATTTCAGCTCGGGAGCGCAAGCGAGCGATGTAGGACCGAATCAATGCTGCCTTTCTCTCCTCGCATAAGAATTTCTCAACATCACTGCGTACTTCGTCCAAAGAGCGAAGTCGGGCAGGCCTGCGGTCAAAAAGCTTAACAATGTGAAAGCCGAAACGAGTGCGGAAGATGTCGCTCGTCTCGCCAGGGGTGAGCCCAAAAACGACCTCGTCAAACTCTTCGACCATTTCACCGCGAGGGAAGGTTCCCAAGTCGCCTCCCCGCCCCGGGCAATCGGAAAACCGATCCGCGATTTCCTCAAACTCCGCGCCGGAGCTGAGAAGCGTTTGGATGGATGTAATCGCAGCAAAGGCCTCGGAGTCAGACACAATTTCATCGACATTCTTCACGATGTGCGCGGCATGCACCACTTCAGGCACATAGAAGGATTGCTTGTTTGTGTCGTAATACTGTTTAATCTCGCGTGGCTTCGGCCGGACCGCCTGAGCAGCGATGCGGTTTGTCAAGCTTTCGATTCGAAGGTCGAGTTCAATGCTTGCACGCAGAGCTTCATGATCGGGCGGGAGCATACATTTCGCGTGTCGGGCATCCCTCTCGTAATACTCTCGAAGCGCGCTCTCGATTTGTTCGGGTGATATCGGAGCGGAATCGTGCTGCGCCGCGGTTCGCAAAAGAGTGCGTTCGATCAGGTTCTCACGGGCCCAATTCTGGGCTTCGATCGCGAGTTCCAGGTCATCGGCGGAAGGGTTCTGGGCGCGCAAACGCTCTCGCAGACTCACGGCTTCGATGCGAATCAACTCGTCATCAACGTATTCGCCGTTCACGAACATCGCAATCTTCAGTGTTCCGGAAAGTGAGAGGGAGTACCACAGACAGCAATCGGGGCTTGAGACGGGACTATCTTGTACTCGTAATGATCTCCTGTCTCACGCCGCAGCTCCTCTAACCGAGTACGCAACTTCTTCCCGAGTTGCTCTTGCCCAGGCGAGCCGTACAAATTATTCTTTTCTTCGGGATCAGTTTGCAAATCGTAAAGCTCGAACTGTTCCGGTTCCAAATAGAAGTCGATCAACTTATATCGATCCGTTCGAATACCACGGTGCGGCTCAACGTGCTCATAATCCGGGTATTCGTAATATTCGTACAACCAATCTTTCCGCCAGTCCGCAACGCTGCCGCCTTTGAAAAACGGGGTTAGACTACGGCCCTGCATCGTAGATGGAATCGTGATCCCGGCCATGTCCAGCATTGTGGAGGGAATATCGAGATTCAGCGCCATTTGAGAACTCTCGATTCCGGCTTTGATCAGCTTTGGATAGCGGATCAGCAGCGGAACCCGAATGGATGGCTCATACATCAGGCGTTTGTCATAGAAGTGGTGTTCGCCCAGGAAGAACCCATGGTCGGAGCACAGAAGAATGGCCGTATCGTCTAAGACGCCTTTCTCCTCGAGAGTACGGAAGACCAGCCCCACGTCCTGATCATTGGACAGGGCGCCGACAAGGTGATCTTTGGCAAGCTCCTCTAGCGAACGCGGGTCGTCTGAGGTCAGATAGCAGCTTCCGATGCGATTTCTGGCCTGTTGTACTGCTCGCGCTTTTCGCGGATAACCTTCATCGAATTCGCCGTAGGTGGACGGTATCGGGATGGGAACACCGTTCAGTGCACTTTCCAGGCGGGCTGGACGATAGAAAGGCGCGTGTGGAGCGTACAGCCACAGAAAGAGACAAAAAGGTTTCTCGTGTGTTGCGCGGAGCCATTCAACGGCTTTCAAAGTGAGAATGTCATCGATATACTCGCCATACTTTTTAGCCTCCGAATATTTTCCTTTGACCCCCTCCCAAATGGGCGTTTCGAAGTAGGTCGACTGCCCTTCGAAACCGAAATAGTAATCCCAATAGTGATCGCGCAGCGCTCCGCCCACGTGGGACTTGCCAATGAATGCCACTTCGTAGCCGCCCTGGTGAAACAAGTCGGAGACGATGGGGAATTGCGAGGGAATTGTTGCGTTCCGGTTATCCACGGCTCCTGTCGTATGCGAATAGAGACCGGTAAGGATGCTGGCGCGAGAGGGAAGACACAAAGCATTGACGACGAATGCGTTTCGGAAGTTGATCCCCTCGCGACCAATGCGATCGAGAGCCGGCGTTTGGATGAGCTTATTGCCGTTGTAGCTCAACTCGTCGGGCCGAAGTCCTTCGCCCAGAATGAAGACAAAATTCGGCCGCCTTTGAGCTTGCCGCCCGACTGCTTGTCGCGACGCTGCCATTCCCGCCAACGCCGCCGACGCGGTCGTCTCAAGGAATCGGCGTCGGGAGAGCTCGCACGAGTTAATTCGTTGCGTGACACTGAGTCGATGGGCGTCACAATGCGTGTCGATGGGCTGTCCTTCTATGTATCCATAAGATCATAGGGCAGCGCTTCATAGGCCGCCCATGCATCAGGTTTTTCCATTGTTGAAGGATGCGGGCGTCAATGCGGTGCAGGAGTATTCTGGGGCTTTGCAGCAGCTTCTGTCCAGCGGCGAAGAATTTCACTCAGTTGGTGGAGATCGATCGGCTTTGACATATAGTCGTCCATTCCAGCATCGAGGCATCGGTTGCGATCGCCGCTCATTGCATTCGCGGTGAGGGCGACGATCGGGACGTGGGTGCTTTCACTTTCGAGCTTGCGAATTTCCGCCGTCGCTTCAAATCCATCCATTTCGGGCATCTGGCAGTCCATCAGGATGACGTCATATTGCTTTCGCAATACCGCTTCGACCGCCTCTCGCCCATTCGATGCAACATCGGCCAGATATCCTAAGCTCTTCAGCATCTTTACGGCGATCCGCTGATTGGTGTTGTTGTCTTCGGCTACTAACACGTGGAGACCACGATCATTCTGTTTCTCGCCGGCATCTTTGGGAGGCGGCGCCACGCTCGCGCTCAAACCGGGATCGCGGCTGAGATCAATGCACTCGAAAAGCGAAGACTGTTTGAAAGGCTTGGCCAAGAAACAAGAGAACCCCTGAAGGAGCGCCTGCTTCCCGATCTTTCTTTCGGTGAATGAAGTCATTAGCACTAAGCGAGTGCGATTCAAGAGGGGATCGGCTTTGATTTGCTGCCCCAACGACATTCCGTCAAGCTCGGGCATATGGTAATCGATGAGGGCGACATCGAAGGGGTCGCCGTCAAGGGCGGCGCGGCGCAGTTCAGTCATTGCCTTCAAGGGATCGCCGACCTCGTCGAATTTAATTCTTCGCCGAAGCAGCAGGTAACGGATGAACTTTCGATCAGTGTCATTGTCATCGATCACGAACACCTTCGGAGTGCCCGAGATGAGTTCTTTTTCATCCGCCCGAGATTGGCCCTCAGGAACGGGCAACCAAAACCAGAAAATGGACCCTACACCGGGACGGCTTTCCACGCCGATCTCTCCGCCCATCATGGCCACCAATCTTCTGGAAATCGAAAGCCCCAACCCAGAACCGCCGAACCGCCGCGTGGTGGAGGAATCAGCTTGTGAGAACGCTTGAAATAAGCGCTCCTTAGCGGCATCCGTGATGCCGATTCCGTTGTCTCTTACCTCAAATCGCAGACGCGAACGGTTTCCGGCTTCGTCGGGAACAAGGGCGACGGAAAGCAGCACCTCGCCGTCGGCAGTAAACTTGATTGCATTGCTGAGCAAATTCACCAGAATCTGGCGCAAGCGTATGGGATCTCCGGACATATTCAGGGACACGTCCGGTTCGATTAACGCGCAGAGGTGAATGTGTTTTTCCTCGGCCTTCATAGCAAACATTTCGACGCTGCCTTCGACGACCTCGGAAAGCGAGAAGGAAACATCTTCGAGCTCAAGCTTTCCGGCTTCGATCTTGGAAAGATCGAGAATGTCGTTCAGTAGGGTCAAGAGGGCATCGGCGGATGCACGTATGGTATTCGCGAAGTCGCGTTGTTCCGGGTCGAGCTTCCTCTCAAGAAGAAGGCTGGTCATGCCCACCACTCCGTTCATGGGAGTTCGAATTTCATGGCTCATATTGGCCAAGAATTCCGATTTTGCAAGACTGGCGTGCTCGGCTGCGGCACGAGCCGACTCGAGCTGGTGGTTGACGCTCTCCAGAGCGACAAGCGCGCGTCTTTTTTCAAGATTGCTTGCCACGGCGGCAATGAACAAGAAAGTGACGGCGAGCAGTAGTACAAATTCTGCCAGGCTTCGATAGAAGGCGCGCAGGAGCTGCTCAGATAGAGAAGCGGAATAACGGTCCAGATTAGCCTTTACGCGGCGCAATGAGTCCCTGGTGCGGTCGAACGCAGGTGTACTGCGGGTCAAATCTACGGCGAGGGCCTGCTCAATTTGATCTGTCAATATAAGCGAGATGATTTGGTCTCGGGCGGCGAGATAGTCGCTGCGATTGGAGGTGAACTCTCTTGCTGCGGAGCGCGTTTTTTGATCGAGATCCAATTTCAGAAACACGCTTATCAAGCGATCGACTTCATGGTCTGCGGACCTGGCCTGATCGATATACGGCAATTGGGCGTTGGGATCTTTTGTCGTCAAGGCGTATATGACGGTGCGCCGGCTTTCCTGCAGATAATAGGCGATGTCGCCTTGGTTGCTCTCACCCGAAACTCCGACGCTGTAAAGCGCCCGCGCACGCCCTATTGCCGAATAGGAATCCGACGCCACAAAGGCGACGATAATAAGTAGCCCAATAGCCGAGCAGGCTATCACGAAAGGCCAATTTGCAGAGGCAGGCTGGGAGGATCGACCGGGGAATCTCATCTGAGTGGGTACCCAGGATCTCCAGGCAGCTTGCCGTCAACCCGAAGTACCTTAATTTCCGAAGAAAGGGCGAGGCTCGGAACGCCATCGGTGATCGCAATTGCGCCTGGAACATAAAAAACGAATTTACCGGCGCCTTCATCGCTGTTCAGGGTTTTAATCAGCGGCGCCTTTTCGCCGCGAAACTCCTCCTGTAGAACCCACCTCGCATACTCGCCTTCGCTCATATGCAGAACAACCTGTAGAGTTTTTCGGAAGGTCGGGCTGGTCGACTCCCGTTCGACCAGAATGACTGGCTCTTTGTTCGGCCATTGAGCCGTCTTGCCAAGCAGCAGCGCCTTCAGTTCTATGTTTGAGACGGATTCGAGAGGATTCGACTTATTGACTATGACCGTCAGAATGGGATCTTTAGCCAGACCGGCAGGCACCATGGCGATCCATATCGCGAGGAGTATGGGCGACTTCAGGCACATCACACGCCCTCGGTTAGCGAGAGTGTCTTGAGCGTCGTAACGGAGCAGCGTTTAGACAGACTCCGTCGGGAGATCTCTGCTTTGCGCACTCTCAGATTTACCGTGTATCCTGATTTCCCGGCTCGTGCCATCCAGGAAAAATCTAAAGCGTCCTGCCCAGAGGCTCGATTTCTTCGGTGATGTGTTGTACGGAACACAATTTGCCTAACCAGCCATTACAAAACCACCGTTCCAAAACCGTGCAGTCGAAGCCCTCGTGAATTCAATCGGCTACTAATCGACTGGCTTTAGGTAAATTTAGTCGGAGTAATAGTCCTGAGCGGCGCGATGGATAAGGAGCGAGTTTGCGGAAGCTCCTCGGCCAGTTCAGGCGATGTCGAAGGATTTCAGAAGGTAAACGCGAGTTGCGCGTCCAGACCATTTCCCGGCAACTGGCTACTCTGAAAAAGATGGTTGAACTGTACCTTAAACGCGGCGTATTCGGCGAAGTCGATTCTCATTCCAATCGACGGGCCGTAATAGGTTCCTTTGAGTAGATTGATCGGATCCTTCACGGTGTCGTTCACGTACTGATAACGGAAGTATGGCTCGTAGATTCCGAATTTCCGGGCGACCTGTGTGTAAGCCATGGGGCTCCGGAACGACTGCCGTGTTCCCTCGAGATGGTTCGTCAGAAGAACGGCTTCGTTCATGAACTCCCAGTTGGTGGAGAAATAGACGACATAACCGCTCTCGATATTTTGCCTGATCGGAGAAAGCGGAAGAGGGTTTTGCGCTTGTGAGGGATTGATGCCGTCGTGATACCACGAGCCCCCGACCTGGAGCCCCGGGAGGAATTGCGGCTTGACATACGCAGCCAGATTGGTGGCCTTATAGTTACGATCGGAATAAAAGTTTTGCACTGATTCTGTCGCGTTGGGATTGGAACTGAGACCGTTCCCGAGCTCGGCAACCCAGTGAAGCCCAAGTGATTCGGTATGCGGAACATCGCCGGTAAGACTTACTCCGACCATGTGTACCGGCAATATGCCGCCGCTGTCCTCGAACAGATACATGATAGGTCGGCCTTCGGCCGTTGAAAACCAGTCCCCGTGGTGGTAGGCGGTGTTGTAGTACCCGATGGAAGTATGGAAGCGACCGGCGCTGGCCGAGAAATAGCGGTTCACGTCGTAGGTGAGCTGGTAGCGCTCGATGTCGACCTCGAACTCGTTGGTCGTGCCCGCACCAAGGACAATCTCGGAGAGGAAGCTTAGGTGATCGGAGAGCTTGGAGGTGATGAACAGATCAAACTCGCCGCCCTGAAAGGCCGTGTGGGACGGGGTTGCCGGGTTCCCGCAAGTACCGCAGCCGTCGTCGATGATCGGAAAGACCAAAGGATTTGCGATGGACCCGACCCCAAAGTTGAAATCGAAGAAGCCGCGAATTTTGAGCTTTGGCCCTCCTTCAGGCAACTCCATCGAGTGGCCGGAAGCACTCATATCCGGGGGAGCAGTTTCGGGAGGAGTTGGCGCGGCGGTCGCAGACTGACCGGCTGCTACAGAAGAGGGAGGAGACGGACTGGCCGAGGCTGCGGGGACAGGCACCTGATCTTGCGCGGGCGGATTGTTTTGTTGCGCGAGTTTATCCTCAAGCTCTTTGATGCGGGCCTCATGCGCAGCAAGTTCTTTACGGAGATCGTCTATGGTTTCCGGACTGACTGTAGCCTGGTTCTGAGGCGCGACAGCCGGTTGCTGAGCCAGAGCAGGCACTAAGGCCGCCATGAGGGCCAGCCACCGTGCCCCCCGGGAACTAAACGGACTCACTTGTAACCTCAGTGAGGCTTATCGGACCATATTCTCTGTCCAACTACACGGAATTACTAGACTAACTTGCAGTTGCATCCTCGTGACACGAGATCATCGGCTTCGTGTCCAGCCTGAAAACAAGCTGAGTTTTCAACAGCCCTGCGTGATTTAAGGCTATTTTTCTGGGAGCCTGCTGTTTGGTCGTTCACTCGATTGTTTGGCTCGCCGGTTAGCCGAAGGAAGAGAAAGCGGCCGCTCGATAAGCGGGTTTTTTATTGCGGGCTGGAGGTCACCCCCGGGCCAGTAGTGCTGGTTCCGGCGGCGTTGCTATCTTCCCGGGTGAGATGTAGCATGAAGGGCGTTATTTGAAACGGCAACTTCTCCTTTGCCGAGAGCAGCCGGACGTTGTGCGATTTCATCAGGCGCAACTGATTGGACCAGGGGTCCATCTTCACGCGAGAGCCGAGTGGCAGGGCGGCGATTTCTTCTGTGTTTCTCAACTGAAGCCCGGGAGAAAGTTCCATGAGGCCGGAGAGGCGAAGATCCTTACCGGTTTGAGCGAGGTGGTTTCCCAGGAGCGGTCGAATCAGGTGCGGCACTTCGTTGCTGCGCAGGGAGAGCATGCGGAGGAACAGGCCTACGCGACGAAGGTCGTCTTTATAAGGGGAATTTTTGAGAATTTCGATTGCTTTCGCGTCGGCGGCTAGCTCCTCCTGTTCGGTCCTGGCGATGGAGACCCGTTTGAGAGTCGAGGCGTCCTCGAATAGGAGGCGGTCGGCGAAAGCGTATCTGGTATTGACAGAATCGCCTGACAAGATATGTGAGAGCTCATGTGCGAGCACGGCGGCGAGACATGCTTCATCGGGGAGAACATCGATGAGGCCGCGGCTGATAAGAATCGTGTGATTCACGGCGACCGATTCGAGCGGGGTGGTCAGCAAAATGCGCACGCGGACAGGCGGATCGATGCTAATTTTATTTGTGACCTCGAGATTGTTCAGGACTGTGTCGAGGACTTGATCCACTTCGCCGGGCGGGGCGAGCAAGCCAGCCTGCTGCAGCCGGTCGATCATGTTCTCTTCCGCCTGACTCTCCCACATCCGGCGCGCTTCGATGGGAGAGTTGTCTGAAGAGGCGTCGCTCTCATCGCGAACTCCTTGAGGAACGTCTACGGTGAGATTGGTAAACGCCTGCTCTGAGCGCATTTTCTCGGGCTCATAATTCCAGAGGCGTGTTTGGGCGCGCATGGGCGGCGTGTGCAGGATTAAGCCGTACTGTTCGTCTTCGGCATAAATGTTAGAAGGCAACCAAAGTCCCGGACCGGTATTTACGCGCCAAGAATCGAAGTGGACGAACTCGCGGTTCGGGGACGGGGCATATGTGCCCTCGAAGCGCACGATATTGTAGTCGCGATCTTCTACCCAGATGCGCCCCTGGAAACGGCCTTTCCCGGCATTCGGCTGAGGTCCTACATCCATGACGACGCAACGCACGTCGCCGAGGAACTCTCTTCTGACGTATTGGAACCTGTAGTGGGCCCGATCGAAATCTCTGGCGTCGATAAATATCTCGTACGCGAAGCCCAAAGGATGATATTCGGTCGAGAGAAGGGAAGTGAAGAAATGGGGGGCGCGCTTCAGGGACGAATCGGTGGGCAGGAACGATTCACGAACAAAACCGCGGGTCATGTCGAGCTTGCCGAGGAAATAGAAGTCGTGCTCGGGAACTAGTCCCAGATCAGAATCGCTCTTCATCTGCTGGATATAGGTCTCGACGATGGGCTGCTTGCCTTTGAGTTTCGATAGCAGGATGTGTTCACTGTTGATGGCGCGATCCACGACCTCGTCGAAGCTTTGGGCGTCTTCGGGTGCAGGCTGCACACTTTGCGCTATCAGACATGCGAAGCCACACAAGCTCAATAAAAAGAGGCGGCCCGTAACGGTGGTAGTGGCAGACTTCAAGAGCTGCATGGTAGATCCTGAATCGATCGGCTACGTGAGTTCGAAAGTGATGTATATTGTTGCATTCGTATCGACGGGGGCGCCGGCTCGGGTAGCGGGGCGAAATCGAACCTGCATAGCAGCCGTTTCGGCCGCCTGGTCCAATCCGTGTCCGAGTCCATGCAGAACTCTGAGAATGCGAATGGAGCCAGACGCGAGAAAGACAACCTCGAGCGAAACGCGTCCTTCCAATTTCAGGTTGCGGGCTTCGTCGGTGTAGACAGGCTTCGGTTTGAACAGAATCTCGACGGGCGTGGTGATAGGTTTCGCGACTGACACGGGCC
>JAFASD010000482.1 GCA_019244945.1 Acidobacteriaceae bacterium
GCATCGAGCTCCGGATAGGCTGGATGAACGGAACGCACAGCGTTCCATGCTTCGAGCGCATCGGCCGGCCGCTGTTCCCGTTCTGCAGCACGCGCCTTTTCGGCCAGCCACTCGGCAAATTCGCGCTTTCTGCAAGCTGCACGATAAGTCGAGGAAAAATGCTCAACCTGAGGAAAGCGCTCCGAGGCCGACTTCCAAATTTCGATGCGGCGATCCAGATTCGGTTCCGCCTCCACCTCTTGCACGGTTGCAGCTATCAGGTGAGAAGTATGCTCCTGCTGTGCCTCTTCGATATCGAGTTTCAGCGCCCGGAGAGCAGGGTTTTCCGGTAAACGAACCAACGCCTCGTCGCAGCACGCTAACGCGGCATCTGGATCGCCTGAACGCTGCAATTCGCGAGCGTGCTCCAGACAGCGTTGAGTGTCCTGCCAAGCCGAAACAATGCGATTGTAAAGATTCAGGAGATCCGATGCAGTATTGCCGGGCTCGGGCGCCTGATGATCTAAATCCAGCGCGCGCCGAATCGCCCCCAGTGCTTTTTCCGGATCGCAGTGAGTCATCGCCCGTTCGGCTTGACGGGTTGCCCGACGCTTTTCGTTCAAAGCGGCGCTGTACTCCTGCTCTTCTTGCTGGATGCTGAACCGGAGATCGAGCGCGGCAGGTTCATTCGGCCAGATTTCCAGCGCTTGCTCGACCGCCTCTTTGGCCGCAGTAAAATCCCGATTCATGGCCAGCTGCCGCGCTGTCGCTAGGCGTTGGTCCGCATCGGATTCGGCCCGGCGGCGCTCGATTTCCTGCCGCAGAGCCAAAGCTTCCGCGTTTTGCGGCTCCAAGCGCAAAGCTTCTTCGACCTTCTTGGTCGCGAGGTGGTACTCCTGTGCTTCGCTCCGGATCCGTGCTGCGGCCAATAACCAGGAAACCGTCCGCTGGTTGCGAAGAGACTCAAAATTCCGCTTAACCTCGGAAAGCCGATCGTCGACCCAGCCTTCTAGCTCGAGCTGATTGAGAATGTCGCCCGCCAACTCGAGGTCACCATTGGCGGTGGCGCTCCGCGCCTGCTCCACGCGCGGCTCTATGCGAACAGGATCGAAAATGTTTATCGGCTCATTGAGGACTGCCTTGCGAAGCGTGTCGCGAAACTCCCGCGCTGACTGGAAACGGTGCTCCGGAAGTTTAGCCAGGGCCTTTTGGAGGGTCCGATCTACAGCGGAATTGAGCTGCTGATTGAAGCGCGAAGCGGGAGGAGGGTTGCGATGGACAATCGCGTCAGCTAGCTCCTTTTCCGTTTTGCCCTCAAAAGGCCGTCGCCCGGTCAGCGTCTCATAAGCGACGACACCTAAGGAAAAAATATCCGATAAGGCAGAAACGCCGTGCATCGTTACCTGCTCCGGCGCCATGTACATCAGCGTCCCTTTGCGGGTACCGGTTAACAGAGTTTCCGCATAGTGCGCGACACCGAAATCGATCAGCTTTACGGAATCGTCGTCAAGAACGAAGATGTTGCTCGGCTTAATGTCTCGGTGAATGAGACCGGCTTCGTGCGTGGCCTGGAGTCCTCGGGAGGCCTGAATTAAAATTTCGATGGCGCGCTCGAGCGGAAGAGGGCCGGAATCCAAAATAAGGCTGTCTAGCGTTTTGCCGCGAAGAAACGGCATAACCAAGTACGGCTTTCGTCTCCCGTTTTCGTCGATTTCGCCCGTATCACGGATTTCGACGACGTTGGGGTGAACGATCTTTGCGAGCTTGTCGCATTCCTCGCGGAACATCCGGAGGGCCATGGGATCGGCGGTGTCGGCCAGTGTTTTCAACGCGACATCGGCGTTGATGACCGTATCGCGCGCGCGGTACACGACCCCCATGCCGCCCGTCCCCAGCCTTTCTTTGAGCTGATAGCGGCTTTTGAGTCTCTTAGAGGACAATAACCGCAAACTCCCCCCTGGTCACATCGACGTCAAATCAGCCTGTAAGGCTTACTTGCATTTCATCATGACTGGACCAAGATGGCGCGATTTACCTGGTAAAGTTCACAGCACTTCGGGCCATTCGGCCCATTTGACAGATCTTTCGGGCAATTTGCCTTCCAACGTGGCCGAAATTGCGACGCGGTGATCAAATGCGCTTCAAGTGGCGCAGAGCCGCCTAGAGCCAGTTATTATTGGTGCGGATGGGGAGACTTGAACTCCCACGCCCGTTACAGGCGCTGGAACCTAAATCCAGTGCGTCTGCCAATTCCGCCACATCCGCTTGAAGACAGTTTCAGCGTAGCATCGCGGTGGACTGCTGTCGCGCGCCTGGTTTGCTCTGTAAGAAGCTCAGGAATTCTTGCGGATTGCGGGTCAGTTGCGGGAAGGTCGCGATGACGTTTTGGTCTGCATCCAGGATCGCGTAAAAGGGAATCGACACCGTGCTGAATTTTTGATCTTCCAGCTTCTGGTTCCTTTCGGAATCCGCGTCCGTGCCATCCGTGTAGAGATCTACAACAATCATGTCCTTCAAGGCCGTCTGAATCTCGGGCCGTGGGAACATGTTCGCTTTCATCCAATGGCAATTCGTACACGCATAACCAGTGAAATTCACGAGCACCAATTTGTTCTGCTGGCGGGCGGCTGCGAGCGCCGAATCCAATTGGTTCTTGAAATAACTCCCTGGAGCGGAAGCAGCCTGGACGGCAGAATTGCCGAAGACGGTCCCCGATGCTTCTGGTACGAAGGCATCGAGATCGCCTAAGCGTCCACCGAACAAGCCCGGCATCAAGCTGATCGAGAAAATCATAAAAAGCGATGCGATGAGAGCACGCGAGACGCCGAGCCGGTCGTCTTTCTTGATCCCCTCCATCGGCAACAATCCCAGGAGATAAAGACCGGGTAAGGCGAACAGAACGATCCAAGCCGCGAGAAAGCGTTCGCGCGTGAGCCAATATGTTTGGAGAACCTGGTCGACATTGCTCAGATACTTCAACATAACGGCCAGCACGATAAATCCGAGGACGATCTTTACCCGAACCATCCAGCCACCACTGCGCGGCAACTTCTGCAAATAGGAAGGGAACAACGCCAGCAGAAAAAACGGGGCCGCCAAACCTGCTGCGAAAGCGAGCATTCCGGCAACCGGTTGCGCCCCTTTCGACTGCACCGAGGCAATCAGCAGAGGTCCGACGATTGGCCCAATGCAGGCGAATGACGTCAGGGAAAACGTAAGCCCCATCAGCAGCGTCCCTGCATAGCCGCCGGTTTGCGATGCGCTGTTGAGTTTTGTAAGTAATCCTGAGGGCAGCCGCAGCTCAAACGCGCCAAGAAGGCTCAGTCCGAAAACGAAAAATACGATCGCGATGAAGCCGTTAACCCAAGGGCTTGAACCCAGCTGGACGACGCCGAAGGGACCTGCGATCGCTGTGACCAAAAAGCCCAAGCCGGTGAATAGGACGATGATGCCCAGACAGAACACTAGAGCTTGCTTCCAGCCACCGCTCTTTTCTCCGCTCGTGCTGGACCCGCTTTGATTCAGGAAAAACGAGACCGTGATTGGAATCATCGGGAATACACACGGAGTGAACAGAGCGGCAAGGCCGAAACCGAACGCAGTGAGGAGAAAAGGTAACAAAGGCTCGTTATTGCGTTCGGGAACCCGCGCGGGTGGCGCTGCGGAACCAGAGATCGGGGTTGGGTTTGCCGAAGGAGCAGCGGGAACGAGAGCGTAATCGCGAGGAATGGAAAAGCTTCCCGCTGGCGCTCCGGCGAGAAAGCTTATCTCGCTACTGGCCGTCTTCTTGACTGGAGGCAGGCATTTGACGTCAGTGCAAGCTTGATAGCGTACCGAGGCTTCGATGGTGGAAGCCGCGCTTGCCGATTTGCTGGTTGTCGCTTCTATGAGAAATACCGCCTGAGCAGTATAAGTCTCGGTGTCTATCTGGAAGTTCGGATCTAATTTCCGGACCGGCTGCGGTCGATAAACGTTGTACGAGGCAAGGACAGGATTGTCAGACAGACGGATCTTCGTAATAATCGGACCGCCCGGGGGAGTGGTTGGAGAGTACAGATGCCAGCCGGGCTGAATGGTCGCTTTGAGCTGGAAATAGGCTTTGTTTCCAGGCGCGATCTGCGTAATGTTGTTAACGGGGCTGAGAGTCCACTGGACTGGATCTTCTTTCCCGCTTACTAGAGCGGCAATACTCAGAGCCAGCAGCAAAACGCGAGCCATAGATCATCCTGCTTGGGCTGAGGCCCAGCCATCCAGCTCAGTTGCGATTCGCTCGTTGATTTTGCCTTCCGCAAATTCTTTTGCGATACGAATCGCGTTGCGAATCGCTTTCGCGGTAGATCGGCCGTGGCAAATCACGCAGATCCCGTTCAGACCCAGGAGCGGAGCGCCGCCGTATTCGGAATAGTCCACGCGCTTCTTGAATTCGTTGAAAGCGCCTTGGGCGAGATACGCCCCGACCTGCCGCGTGATGCTGGCTTCCAAAGATTGCTTGAGCAATTGGCGAATGACGTCTGCCAACCCTTCACTCACCTTCAGCGCCACGTTGCCCACGAACCCGTCGCAAACAATCACATCGACAATCCCGGTGTATACATCCCGGCCTTCCACATTGCCAATGAAATTCAGGTGAGTCAGAGTTTTTAAGAGCGGATACGCTTCATGCGTGAGGGCGTTCCCTTTGTGTTCCTCTTCGCCGATCGAAAGTAAGCCCACTCGCGGTTTGGGCGTTCGAAAAATCACGCGAGAATAGGCGTTTCCCATCACGGCGAACTGAGCGAGCATCTTGGGAGTGCAATCGACGTTGGCGCCGACGTCAATCATGACGGCAGGTTTGCCGCTCGAGGTAGGGAACGCCGAAGCAAGAGCCGGCCGGTCCACGCCGGGCAACATCCCTTGCACCATTTTGGCGGTTGCCATGACTGCGCCTGTATTGCCGGCCGAAACCAATCCCTGTGCTGCGCCTTCCCTCACCAGACGGGAGGCCACGCGAATCGAGCTGTCTTTCTTCGAGCGGACCGCCTTGCCGGCGCTGTCCTCCATCGTGATCTGCTCGCTTGCGTGTTTGATTTCCAGCGGGAGAGATTGCCAACCCGCATGCCGATCTAACTCTTTTCGGATCGCCTCTTCGCGGCCGACAAGAATGACTTTGACGTCAAAAGCTTTTACCGCCTGAAACGCCCCCTCCACTTCCGCTTTCGGAAAGTGATCGCCTCCCATCGCGTCGAGGGCTATGGTCACCATGGGAATTCTTGAGATTTAGGTTTCGATGACTTCGATGACTTCGCGACCTTTGTACTTGCCGCAATGCGGACAAGCCCGATGAGGGCGAATTTTTTCATGGCAGTTGGGGCATTCCGCCAGCTGAGGGATGCGCAGAGCATCGTGCGCGCGGCGCGTGGAAGTGCGGCGCTGGGAGTGGCGGCGTTTTGGATTCGGCATAGTTTTCCTGCTTTCTCAGTTCTTCATCAGTAGTTTAGCGGCTTCGGCCAGTAGGCGCTCAGTTATGAGGGCCGATTTCGGCGCGAAGCGCTCTCAATTTGCTCCACCGGTCGTCGACTGCTTCGGTTTGGCAGCCGCAATCGCGCTGGTTCCGGTTCTGACCGCACGACGGGCAGATGCCTTTGCATGCCTCATCGCAGATGAGCTGCATGGGCAGCGCGAGCAGAACGACTTCTCGAAGAATGTCTTCGAGCGCCAGCCCGCCCCCTTCGTAGTAGCCCACCTCCAAGCCCCCTTGATCGATCTCGTCCTCGGCGCGGCCCTTCGCCTCTGCAGCGGGCATGTATACGAGATCGAAATGGTTTCCTATCGGAAACTTCGCCGTTTCGAGGCAGCGGTCGCAGGTAGCTTCCACGGTCACGTTTAGATCACCCTCGACGCGGATCTCGCCGAGAGAGTGGTTCAACAGCTTAGCCGTCCCCTCCGTATGGAGCGGAGAGGATTGAGTGATTTTGCTGTCGTAATCTATTTCGCCCGCGGGAATATCAACGTTAAAACGAACAGTTCGTAATTCAAGTTCGTGGAGGCTGATGAACATGCCGACCTCCTCAAGAAAGGCCCTGGCGGGCTTGCAAAACGTAAGTATAACAAGCTGGGTGGCTCCTGTTGTGGGATCATTCGCAGAAGGAGGGTATCCAGATGAAAACGTTTCTTTTATTTACGGCCTGTGCGCTGATTGCCGCCAATTTGCAGGCTCAATCGAACGCCGGTCCGCTGATCGCTGCCTCGAAAGGGTTTAATGCACGAGTGGAGGGTAACGTCCTCAAGAGCGCCGAGGAAATGCCCGAAGAAAACTACGCCTTTAAACCCACTCCGGACGTCAGAAGTTTTGGACAACTGGTTGGCCATGTGGCCGATGCGCAGTACGAATTCTGCGCTCCGGTGATCGGTGACGGCACAAAGCCTCCAGATGTCGAGAAAACGAAGACGAGCAAAGCAGACTTGATTCAAGCCCTGAAAGCTGCGTTCGCGTATTGCGATAAAGCCTACGACGGTTTGACGGACGCGCGTGCCTTGGAAACCGTGAAATTTTTCGGCTACGACCTGCCCAAATTGGAGCTGCTGAACATCAACACAGCGCATAGCGACGAGCACTATGGAAACATGGTGACGTACCTGCGAATGAAAGGTTTAGTACCGCCTTCCAGCCAGCACTGAACGTTAGGCAGCGATCCGCGGCTTGCTGCCTAAGGCGAAGTACACTACAGGCAGCAGGACACGTTGGCCACTCAACCCAAAACGCTGCTGCCTCCCCCGAGCTGGCTTTCTTCGGAATCGCGCCGAATTGCGCAATTGGCCGAGGAACCGGCTCTGTTCGACGCGCAACGCTGGTTTACTCGGGAACGGGCTTGGATTAACGAACAGCAATTGCAGCTGTGCCGCATTCCCGCTCCGACTTTCTTCGAACAAGCTCGCGCAGAGTGGTTTCGCGATCAATTGCAAGCGTTCGGATGGGCGGCAAAACTGGATCGCGCGGGCAACGTGCTGGCCGTACTTGGGGGCGAGAGCAGCCAGCGTCCCCTGGTAGTTTCGGCGCATCTCGACACGGTTTACGCGCCCGTCCGTCCTGAGGAAGTCTACTACGGAGGCGACGGGCGGCTCTTTGGTCCCGGCGTTTCCGATAACGGCTCAGGACTCGCCGCGCTGCTCGCATTAGCTCGCGTGCTGACGGAAGTATCCGCTTTAGACGAGCTCAGGTCCGCTCTCCTACTGGTTGCCAATGTAGGGGAAGAGGGCGAAGGCAACTTAAACGGGATGAGGTACTTGTGCCAGATGCCGCAGCTCCCGGCGGTAGAAGCCTTCGTGGTGCTGGATGGGCCTTCGACCGATCATATTACGGCGCAGGCGCTGGCTAGCCGCCGCTATGAAATCAACTTCAGCGGCCCGGGTGGCCACAGCTGGAACGATTACGGCACGCCGAACCCGGTTCACGCGCTTAGCGAGGCAATCAGCTTTTTTATCCAGAACGGTGACGCTCGAATGGCGGCCGATCATAGAGGCCGCTGCTCTTACAACTTCGGGATCATTGAGGGAGGCAGCAGCATCAATTCGATTCCCGCGAGCGCGCGCGCAAAACTCGACTTGCGAGCGGAGGAACCGGAAATGCTGGAAGAGCTTTCGAATCTGCTTACGCCGGCCGTAGAACGGGGTCTCGAACGTGAGAATCGGGCGGAGCGCACCCAGCGCTTAAATGCCAAGATCAAAGAGCTTGGGTCGCGCCCGGGTGGGAAGCTGCCCGATGAATCGCCCTTACTCCGGACCATTCAGGGCGTGGATGCGTACTTGAATATCCGATCGCGCATCGACTGCGCTTCGACGGATGCCAACGTTCCGCTTTCGATGGGAGTCCCGGCAATCTCCATCGGCGCGGGTGGACAAGGTGGGGGAGCGCATACAAACCAGGAATGGTATCAGCCTGAGGGGCGAGAGGTGGGATTGCGCCGCATTCTCCTGACTTTAGCCTCGCTCGCGGAACAGAATCGCGTCCACGGCTCGTGACGACGCGCAGCAGCGCATCCGGCACGAGTTCGGCAGTGGAGAAAACGCCTCCTCGCTGGCAAGCCGATCTGGCATTAGCGACAGTCGCCTTGATATGGGGAGTAACGTTCGTCGTTGTCAAACGGGCCCTCCGCGAAATCTCGACCGTGTATTTTTTGGCGGTGCGTTTTGGCTTTGCCAGTTTATGCCTGCTGTTAATGTTTTCGGGTGCTTTTCGAAAATCCGATCGCTCGGGCATTTTGCGCGGTTTGCGGGGCGGCGCCGTGGCCGGCGTCTTTCTATGGCTCGGGTACATATTGCAAACGTTTGGTTTGAAGTACACCAGCGCGGGGAACTCCGGATTTCTTACCGGTCTCTATATCGTGTTCGTCCCGGTCATCAGCGCAGCGGTTTACCGGCGTTTCCCCCAAGCCCGCGAACTCATCGGCATTGTGATGGCCACGGGGGGAATGGTGCTGCTAACCATTCCTTCTGTCAAAAACGAAGCTGGGATGAATCGCGGAGATCTACTGACAGTCGGCTGCGCCGGTGCATTTGCCCTTCATCTGCTGGTGCTCGGGTACTACTCTCAGCGGGAACGCTTCGAGGCGGTCGCATTAGGCCAGATTGTCTGCGCCACAGGGCTATCGGCTATTAGCCTGTTTATCGAGCCGCCGAAGGCAACCTGGACTGGCCAAGTAGTTTTCGCCATCGTATTAACGGCTGTTTTCGCTACTGCCATCGCGTTCGCTTTGCAGACGTGGGGACAACAGTACACAACCCCCACGCGGACGGCTTTAATCTTCGCGCTGGAACCGGTGTTCGCGTATGCCACCGCGGTTTCTGTGGGAGGAGAAGCGCTGACGGTTGCGGGGGTTTGTGGCGGAGCGCTGATTCTCACCGGCATTTTGGCCGTAGAGTTGAAACCGGCGCGAGGCGCTTAACATCGGAATACCAGTACTTGGCAGGAGGCTACTTTTCCTGACGGCAGGGAAGGTAAGTTCTCTATACTGAAAGGTAACGGCTTCGAAAGGTTCCCCTCGGCAATGGCGTTTTTCCAGAAAATGAAGCAGCAGAAGCTGCTGAGCTTTACCTTACTGCTTGCCACTCTTGTCCTTGGCATCTTTATCGGTACGGTCACAAATACAGGGGCTAAAGCGGACCGGCAGAGTTCGACAATTGCGCCGGACGCGACGCCTTTGACCATTCCGCAGGCAGTACCCATCGCAAACGAGTTCACCAAACTGACCAAGCGCGTGGAACCCTCGGTGGTTTACATTCAATCCGACTATTTGCCGAAGGTGGCCAGCAAGCGAAAGCGATCGCACGAACAGATGGATGAGGACGATAACAGCCAGAGCGAGGAACAGAAGAATCAGGACCCCTCGGACATGTTCAAGCGCTTCTTCGGCGGGGGCGGCGACTCGCGCGCCTTCCGAACGGAAGGTTCCGGGACCGGCTTCATCGTCGATAAGAACGGCTACATCCTTACGAATCACCACGTCATCGAGAAAGCGGACCGCATAAAGGTCAAGCTGACCGGCGATGATCTCGAATACAAGGCGCGAGTAATCGGCTACGACGCTGACACGGATGTCGCCGTGTTGAAGATCGATACCAAGCACCCGTTGGTGCCAGTTCAGATCGGCAATTCGGACAGTGTGGAAGTCGGCGATTGGGCGATTGCGATCGGTTCGCCGTTTGGATTGCAGGCAACGGTCACTGCGGGGATCGTGAGCGCTACGGGGCGCGACCTGAACACGAGCCAATTCCAACATTTCTTGCAAACGGATGCGGCCATCAATCCGGGAAACAGCGGCGGTCCCTTGCTGAATATCCGTGGCGAAGTGATCGGGATGAATACCATGATCGCGACGCGTAGCGGCTCTTACGAAGGGATTGGCTTTGCCTTGCCTTCGAACATGGCCGTAAAAGTTTACAACGACATCATCCGCGAAGGACGCGTGGTTCGCGGCTCGATCGGCATCAAATGGACGCGTAACGGCAGCCAGGCGGACACCCTGCAAGCTTTCGGCTTAGATCATGGAGTGCTTGTGGAGAGCGTTTCGAGCGACGGCCCCGCGGGCAAAGCCGGCATCAAACCGGACGACGTGATCGTAGCCATGAACGACCGGCCGGTCAAGGACGGCGAAGAACTGGTCAACAAAGTAGCTGATCTTCCAATCGGTTCAACCGCTTTATTCACGATAGATCGAAGCGGCAAGCGGCTGGATTTCAAAGTCGCGGTCCAAGAGAGAGCGGTGGTGTGGAAGGATGAACCGCAATACGCCGAGAATCGTGACGACATTCCGCAGACCGACAAGGCTTTGGCTCAGGTTAAGTTCGGCATAACCATCATGCGATTGACACAAAGGGAGCGGCAGGATCTCAAAATCGATGATAAAGACGGCGTGAAGGTGGTGTCAGTCGATGCCGGATCTTTTGCCGATGATATCGGCATGCAGGAAGGCGATGCCATACTCTCGATTAATCGGCAGCCGGTGTACGGGCCTGATGACGTCATGAAAGTACAAGCCACATTGAAACCCGGGCAACCGGTGGCGGTGCATATTGTGCGAGGTCCGAGTATCGGTGGCCGCCATGGCGAGCCGCAACGTTACTATCTTTCGGGAAGATTGCCGGAAGACTAAAAGCGATCTAAAAAAGTTGCGCCGCTCGCTTGGCGAAGTAAGTCAGGATGAAGTCGGCGCCGGCGCGGCGAATGCTGGTGAGCGATTCCAAGATCGTTCTATCCAACTCGAGCCAGCCGTTCTTCGCGGCTGCCATAATCATGCTGAATTCGCCGCTCACTTGATACGCTCCTAAGGGAACGTCGAAACGCTGACGGGCCTCTCGAATGACATCGAGATAGGGCATCGCGGGTTTCACCATGATCATGTCCGCGCCCTCTTCCAGATCAAGAGCAATCTCCCGCATGGCTTCGCGGCCATTCGCAGGATCCATCTGATAACTCCGCCGGTCGCCGAACTGAGGCGCTGATTCGGCGGCTTCGCGAAAAGGGCCGTAGAATACAGACGCGTACTTCGCTGCATAGGACAGAATCGGCGTGTTGTGGTGTCCGGCATCGTCGAGCGCTTTCCGAATCGCGCCGACCCGGCCGTCCATCATGTCGCTGGGCGCGATAATGTCCGCGCCTGCGGCGGCGTGCGACACGGCCGTTTTTGCGAGCCACTCTAACGTCGCATCGTTATCGACGTCGCCATTCTTCACAACCCCGCAGTGGCCGTGGCTGGTGTATTCGCAATTGCACACGTCGGTAATGACGAGAAGCCCAGAAATTTCTTGTTTCAACGCGCGAATCGCACGCTGGGTAATCCCGTCTGCGGCATACGCGCCCGAGGCAAATTCATCCTTCTGATCGGGTATGCCAAAAAGGATGAGTCCTCCGATACCGAGAGCTTTGCATTCTTCGCCTTCGCGGATGAGATTGTCGATCGAGAGCTGCGCATGACCCGGCATCGAAGCGATCTCTTTTCGCGTTTTTTCGCCTGGACAGACAAATAGAGGAAGAATGAATTGCGACGGAGCAACACGCGTCTCCCGCACTAAACGGCGGACGGACTCCGAAATCCGTAAGCGCCGCGGGCGGTGCACAGGGAACGGCATGAGCTCTTGTTTCAAGTGTGGCAAACGTCTGGCTGAAAATGTTTCTTATGGATCGCAAACGCGCGAAACGATGGTTCATCGCAGGCAGTGTGCAAGGCGTGGGATTTCGATTTTTTGTCCAGCAAAAAGCTCAGGAGCTAGGGCTATCCGGTTATGCCCGAAATCTGAGTGACGGCCGCGTAGAAGTCTATGCCGTCGGACCAGTGGAACGGCTCAGTGATCTCGCCGCCGCGTTACACCGGGGCCCGAGAATGGCCGAAGTCCGAACGGTCGAGGAGCGGGACGAGGCAGTCGAAAAGACTTCAGGCTTTGGAGTGCGATGATAACGCGCCCTGATAGTGGTTCTGTCAGGGTGTCCGCTTCCGGACGATCGCGGTTGTGGTCGATTTTCCTAGGCGCATTTGCGGCCGTACTCGGCGAAGAGTTTGCGGTCGAGTTGGATGGCGCGCACCTCGATTTCACCGAGTGAAAATTCGAAGCCAAGTTCGGCCGGTTCGAAAGCCTGATAGGTTCCGTTGTGAACGGCTTGGATGTACTGGCGGGCGGCTGTGTCGAGACGCGCTTGGATCTGCTGCTTGCGTGCGTTCTGGAGTTCGCGTAGAGCGATGGTGTCTTTTTCGCGCTGGCGGCGCAGACGATTTTCCTGGATGCTAAGGTTGTTGAGCTGGCGCTGGTAGGCGAGGAACACCTTGGCTTCGATGAGCTGGTTGCGGACGGATGGATCTTCGTTGGGAAATAGCTCGGCGAATTCTAGGCGGCCGACCGCGTAGATACCCATTTCGAGAGAAGGAATGCGGAGCAAGCGCCATTCGGTGTCGGCTAGAGATTGGACCAGGTTTTGTTCTGCTTCGCCTATCGGCTCGAAACGTTTTACGAATTGCGAGACATGCGATTCATAGAGCGCGGCATCATCGCCGGGGAGCAGGACCGTGCGGCCGGTGAGGCCGGTTTTGACGGCGTTCAAGGAAGACTTCGCTTTGCCGGTTTCGGAAGTTGGGCCGGTGGAGAGTTGCGCGTTTTTTTGATTCGCAGTGATTTGGGCAGACGTGGACATGGTTGGCTCCTGAAATAGAAATGGCTCACGAGAGTCCATTCGCTGATGGCGAGTGGGTCTTGAGAGCCTGGTTGACGTTAGCACGGGAGCGGAAGAAAACGGATCGAGCGAGTGGGGGAAATCGTGGTTAAGCAGAGGCTGATCAGAGGGATAGAAATATTTTTGAGAGCTGTGAATGGCGCATGTCGGGTAGTCACAACGGGGGATGAAAACGGTCTAGAGATGAAGCAATCTGCTGAGTGCCGGGAGCGGACAGAGGTCCTTGTGCTCATGCCCGACGCCCGCAACGGTTTGCTACCATAACGACGCTGTGAGGTGACCATGCCTGAATATGTAATCGAGCGCGAGATTCCGGGTGCAGGGAATCTGTCGGAAAAGGAACTCCAGGAAATTGCCGCGAAGGCAGTCGGTATTATCAACGACATGGGTGGGAAGGTCAAGTGGCTGCACAGTTATGTGACTGGCGATAAGGTCTATTGCGTGTACTTCGCGGCAGACGAGGAAACTATTCGTGAGCATGGGCGACGTGGCGGGTTCCCAGTGAATCGGGTCTCAGCGGTACGCCGAATGATCGACCCTAGCCTGGCTAGTTGACCCAAGCGGAATTTTGGTCAGATTTGGCAGTATCCTTCGAGCCAAGCGCTTCTTGAATCGCTTCCTCCAGTGACATCTCCCAGCCCGACGACCATGCCTGCAAGTCTGCGGTGTTTGTGAGCATGTTGCGGGCGGGTTCTAGTCTTTTTTCCAGCCGGGACTGCTGCGCAGGAATGAGGGGAGCACCGATGCACTGACGCAACGCCGCGGCGGCTCCTGCCAGGCGCAGCGCCTGCTGCGGCCTAGATTGCGCGGCTGCACTTTCAGCAAAACACTCAAGCACCCTCGCGATACCGCGTTTATGTCCGAAGTCCCGAAAGATCTTCATACTTTCGCCATATAGGCGCTCTGCATGTTGATGGTCACCGTCGGCTGCACTGAGGCTGGCCAAGTCGCAAAGTGCGCTTGCGATGCCC
>JAFASD010000525.1 GCA_019244945.1 Acidobacteriaceae bacterium
CTTCATCGAGAGCGCGTTTGGCTGCCTCAATGATGTTGTGGGGTGTCGGGAAATCAGGTTCACCGATTTCGAGATGGACGACACTGCGGCCTGCGGCCTTCAGGTCTTGTGCTTTTACCAGAACGTCGAAAGCGGATTCCACGCCGATCCGCTCCATTCGCCGGGCGAGTTTCATATATCGAGTTTCGTATATGAGGCCTCCAAGACAGCGAAAAGGGAACCCTTCGGTTCCCTTTCGTCGCGTCGATCGTGTTCGACCCTGGAGTTGTGACTAGTTGGTCCCCTTCGAAACGGGGCAGTACGAGTATAGCGTTTTCTTAGCCGATTTTTTCAGCGATGGACTTGGCCTGAACGAATTGCAGCAAGTAATCGGGGCCGCCGGCCTTCGAATCGGTTCCCGACATATTGAAACCGCCGAAGGGGTGCGCGCCCACCATGGCGCCGGTGCATTTGCGGTTGATATATAAATTGCCGACGAAGAATTGTCGCTTGGCTCGTTCGGCTTTTTCGGGATTGGTCGTAAAAACTGCGCCGGTGAGGCCGTATTCAGAGTCGTTTGCAAGCTGGAGCGCGTGGTCGAAATTCTTTGCTTTGGTAACGGCCAGAACTGGTCCGAAGATCTCTTCCTGGAAAATGCGGGCTTTCGCGTCTATGTCGGCAATCACGGTCGGTTTGATGAAATAGCCTTCGCCGTCAGCAGGTGTCCCACCGGCGATGAGGCGGCCTTCTTTTTTTCCGGTTTCGATGTATTTGAGGATCGATTCTTTTGCCCGTGCGTTGATCACTGGACCCATATAATTCGCCACGTCATCGGAGGGACCGATGGTCAGAGTTTCCACCTTGGTTTTTAGTTTGTCGAGAAACTCGTCGTAAACGGATTCGTCCACAATGGCGCGGGAACAGGCAGAGCACTTTTGGCCTTGGTAACCGAAGGCGGAATAAAGAACGCCCACGACGGCTTGATCCAGATCGCTTTCGCGGTCGACGATGATGGCGTCCTTGCCGCCCATTTCCGCAATGACTCGCTTGATCCACAATTGCCCTTTCGGCGTTTTGGCGGCGAGCTCGTTGATATGAAGCCCTACATCGCGAGATCCAGTGAAGGAGATGAAGCGGGTTTTGGGATGCGATACCAGAATGTCGCCGATGGCCGCGCCGCTGCCGACCAGAAGAGAAAAGCTTTGGGCGGGGAAACCGGCTTCGAGCAAAGCCTCGGCAAATTTGGCGGCGATCGTGGGTGTATCGCTCGAAGGTTTAATGACGACGGTATTGCCCGTAACCAGCGCAGCCGTGGTCATGCCGACCAGAATGGCGAGCGGAAAGTTCCAGGGTGGAATAATGATTCCAACGCCCAGCGGCAAATAGACCATCTCGTCGCGCTCGCCGGAGAGCTGAACGATCGGCTCGGGATTAGCGAGTTTAACTGCCTGCCGGGCGTAATACTCGCAGAAATCAATCGCCTCGGAAACGTCGGCTTCGGCTTCTGCCCAGGTCTTTCCGGCTTCGAGAACGAGCCAAGCGTCGAATTCGTATTTGCGTTCGCGAAAAACTTCAGCGAGGCGCAAGAGGGTGTCGATGCGGTCCGTTATCGGAACGCTGCTCCATGTAGGAAAGTAGGAGTAGGCACGTTCCACCGCATCGCGGGTATCCTGCTCCGATCCCTTCTGGTGGATTCCCACGATCTCGGAAGGCTTCGAAGGATTTAAGGACTGGAGCTTCGAGTCCGATTTTCGCCGGTCGCCCGCGATGAGTAGATCGTATTCTTTGCCGAATTGAGAACGGACTTTCGAAAGTGCGTCTCGCATGGAAGCTGCGTGTTCCGGTTTGTTGAAGTCGGCGTAAGCTTCGTTTACAAAAGGTGCGATCTGGGTTGGCGGAGTAGCGAGGGCGGGCATGTTTTTTGGGACCTTTATTCGATGCGGGCTGCGGGGATTTAGATGCGCTCGTTGATGGTCTTCTCGGCGATGCGTTTGCCACGCTCGAACATCTCGGCGGCATCTTCGGCGATCTCACGGCCGCGCTCGTACAGTTCGCGTCCACGCTCGAACATTTCCTGCCCGGATTCGAGAATGGTTTTCCGGCCGCGTTCGGCCTGATTCAGCAATTTGCGCCTCGTCCGCTCTCCCGATTCGGGCGCAAGCAGCACGGCGACAGCCGCGCCGAGAACAACGCCGCAGATTAACGAGCTAATGGCAGTCGTGCGTTCCATTTTTTCCTCCTTTCTCATTCTATTCAGCGGAATGTTTCGATGTCGACCTGGTTGCCATCGGTTCGAAAGGTGATGAGCCCGCGCAGGTCAGTGCGAAAGGTGGCTGTGTGATGCTCTGCGAGGCGCGCGAGCACTTCCGGATGAGGATGATGGAATTGATTTTTGTATCCGTCCGAAATAAGAGCGAACTGAGGGGTTACCTGGTCGAGAAATTCTTGTGAGGAAGACGTGCGGCTGCCGTGATGTCCTACTTTCAGTAGCGTAACGGGATGGAGCTGTGCGTTGTTGACCAGGTCATCCTCGATGGGACGTTCGGCATCCCCTGTCAGAAGAATGCTGCGCCGGCCATAGGTCACCTCGAGGACGAGGGAATCATTGTTTTGCGGAATATCGCCAGCCAAGTAATCGGGAGAAGGCGCAAGAACGCGCACGCGAGCGCCGCCGATTGTGAACGGCGCTGAGTTGCGGTTCAGACGGCAAACCTGTACGTGGTCTATGGCGGCGTGTTGCTCGACGTTTTTCCACTCGCGAGTTTCAGGTTCGGCCCCGATCCACAGCGCGCGTGGACGGAAGTTGTCCAGAATGGCGGGAAGGCCGCCCATGTGGTCGGAGTGGCCGTGAGTGAGCACCGCGTAGTCCAGCCGCCTGATGCGGCGACTCCATAGATACGGTGAGACGACGTCTTCGCCGACATCCATCTGCGGTTTGCGAACCATTCGCTCCATTCCGGGGAAGCCGCCCGCGTCCACGAGCATCGTTTCACCGTCAGGAAAGGCGAGGAACAGGCTGTCTCCCTGATTAACATCGATGGCTGTGAGTTCCAGGAAGCCGGGTTGGATTTTCGGCTTCCATGGCTGCCAAAAGAGCACGCCAAACAAACCCAGTGAGCAGACCAGAGCAGGTGGCATCCACCTGGATTTGAGGCGAATCGAGATTGCGAGCAAGACCAGTGAAGCGGCGAATGCAAGCGCAATCCAAAAGGGCACTGCGGCGATTCGCCAGGCCGGTTCAAATCGAACGTGCCAGCCCGCCGCCAATTCTGCGCAATAGAGCAGTGCTTTCGTGAAAACGGCTAGGAAATGCCAGCCGGTAAATATAGATGCGAACCCGAACGGCACGACGAGGCATAACAGCGGGATGACCACGACATTCGCGGACAGGCCGGATATCGAGAGGCGGTGGAAGTAGCAGGCCATGGGCAGGGCCACGCCGAATTGAACACAGGCGGAGATGAGCACCGCGTCCTCAGCGAAGGCGATCGCGCGAACACCCGGTGGAACGATCAGGTTGGTGAGTCGTTCGGGGACGCCGGTCCAGGCGCGGATGGTCTCGGCGAGGAGCCGCAGTTCCACGCGCCACTGTGCTGCTCTGGAATCGAGTTGCGGATCGTAGCTTTTTTGATCGAAGCGTTTTACGGAACTTCGGAGCGGCTCGACCAGACGCTCCATCAGCGGAAGCGCGAAGAGCGCGATGACCGCGACGGAGAGAAAGGAGAGTTGGAAACCGGGATCGAACAACTGGTCCGGTTCGAAAGCCAGATAGATGAATCCAAAGGCGGCAAGCAAGTTTAGTGTCCGCGCTTTGCGGAAGAAACAACTGGCGACGAGGAACAAAGAGAACCCGGCGGCGGCACGAACGGCCGGTGCATTAAAACCGGAGATGGAAGCATATAGCCAGCAGGCCAGAGCGGCCAGGCACAATGCTGGAACTCTTTTCATGCGAAAGAGCCGGAAAAGCGCTAACAACGTGAGCGCCACGGCTGAGATGTGCAGGCCGGAGATGACCAGCGCGTGATAGGTGCCGGTGAGGCGGAAATCGTTGGTCCAGCGGCGGTCCACATTGGTGCTGTCGCCGATTAACGTGGCCTGCAAGAGCCCGGTCGTCTGGGGGTCGTTAGGATAAAGATTCGCGAGCCGTTCCAATGCCCAGGCCCGGAAGGAATAGATCCAAGCCTGGGGACGCGAACCGCACTCGCCTGCTATTACGCGGATGGCCTGGGGACCTGCGACGGATCCGATCCAATAAATATGTTGCTGCGCCAGGTAGCCTGCGTAATCGAAAGCGTCCGGATTTTGATAATTTCGCGGCAAACGGATTTTAGCGGACACTTCGACCTGTTGGCCGTACCGCAGAGAGAGCGCCTCGTTGGGCTTTAGGGCAACGGAGAGGCGGGCGGCGGCTCGGGGAATCAGGTTTAACGTGAACTGCTCACGATTTGGGGAAAATACCGGAGGGTTGGTGATGCATCCGGAGAGCAAAACGGTCTCGCCGTCGTCTGCGTTCAGCTTGGGCGTTCGGACTGGACGGTGAGCAACTTGCGTGGCGATGCCTGCGAGTACAAGAGCCGCGCAGACGGCCGGAAGCCGCATGCGG
>JAFASD010000516.1 GCA_019244945.1 Acidobacteriaceae bacterium
TGAATTTCAGCTAGCTTGATTTCCTCCATTTTGTGAAGAGGCAATGCCTGACGAATGCCGGATTTTAGCTCCCGTTTCACCTGCTCAAGAAGCGGCTTGAAGTTATCGAAGTCGTGACAAACGGCACGATTGGCAATTTCCTCGGCGGCATTCTTTTCAGCGCTCTTGCGAACATGACGCAGCTCTGTGATCGCGCCTGTGCCGACGACGTCCTTCAACTCATCGAGCAAGTCGTCATCGTTGGTAAAGTCGAGTGCCGGGACAGCGGCGGCCTCCGCACCGGTCAGCAAACCCTCATGATCCATGGGGGCGAGTAAGGCTCGGCACTCCTCAAGTTCACGCAAGCGGTCAAGGCGCACGGCATATAGCCGCTCGAAGATGTCGCGGTCCTCGCCATGTTGCGGAATGCGGCCCTGTTTGTTGACGAACCGCTGTATCTCCTCAAAACCGGCGATAATCCGTTCCTCACGACGCGAGCGGCCGCTTTTCGTCTCTGGTTCTGCGAAGTTCTCCAATTCCGAGCGGAGTTCGTCAAGGTCGAAGTCACTCATACCGGCCCTCGTCCTTGTAGCGGACAAAGGCGGTCGCCCCCTCCGCCATTCGCCTCTCCCAGGCGTCCTGCGAAGTAAGCGAGGGGAGCCGCCCCCGCTCTTTCTTGAACCGTACAGCACGTATAGCAAGATCTTTCGCTTCCGCCGGAGTGAGGTTTGTACGCTTGGCCGCGATTACTAAGGCGACGTGTTTCAGGCTGTCCTCGCTCATTGTCTTGGCGAGGATCGCATAGGCTTTGCCGAACGGGTTAATGCGGTCGATCAGATCGATGTCGAGCTCGCGCACATCCATCGCAAACCTGCGTACACCGTCGATGAGAGCGGTGTTGGCGGCCTCACCGATATAGTCCCCGCCCCCGACAGTGAGTTGCTTAGCCTGTTGCGTCAGGTTGAGGGCGGCGATGGCGTGCTGGCGCACCGCTTCCTGGTCTTCTTCGTCAAGCTCGGGGTATTTGTCTTTGATGATTTTACCCATGCGTACTTGCGTCAGTTCTTCGGGCACTAGCTCCTCATCGAAGAGGCCGCGCTCAAGCGTGGTCTTGTCCTGTACGAAGGCGGCAATGACCTCGTTCAGGTCCTCATGGCAGATCCGGGTGGCTTCCTTACTCTTTGGCTCTGCGAGTCCTTTGATCTCAATCTGGAATTGCCCCGTCTCCCGATTGAAGCCAACATTACACTTATTGGAGTCATAACCGCCCTCGCCGTAGTCGAAGCCCGGCGTAGGTCCGCTCTCCCGATGCTTTGGTTTGAACTCGAACCGGGGCGCGAGCACTTGTTCCATGAGTAAGCTTGCTGCGATTGCCTTGAGCGTATCGTTTACAGCCTCGGTTACTGCCTCCTCAGACGCGTCCGGCTCCGCGATTAAGTTCGTGAAGCGCGCGCGCGCCTTGCCGGGGGCGTCGCGGGTAGTGCGGCCGATAATCTGCACGATTTCAGTTAGGCTCGAACGATAGCCGACCGTGAGGGCGTGCTCGCACCAGATCCAGTCAAAGCCTTCCTTTGCCATGCCGAGCGCGACGATGATATCTACGTGATCCCGGTTGTTCTTTTGAGCGGGATCTTTGAGTGCCCCGGAGACGCGATCCCTCTTGGCAGGATCGTCGTCGACCAGGTCGGCGATACGCAGTATGCGGCCTTCCGGGGTCCTCACAAGCTGGAATCCTGTCGCCTCCTCAATTCCCTGCCACTCGCCCAATGCCCCGAGGATGTGCTCGACTTCCTTCACCTTGTCTTTCGTGCTCTCGCGCGCATTGACGTTCGGTATGTGAATGATGGTTCTTTCTGCCGGGTCGAGCACTCTCAAAATGTCATCAACGTAGGAGCCGGAATAGAAGAAATAGCCGATGTCGAGCTGCTTTAGGTATTCGTAACCATTCAGCTGTTCGTAATAGGTATACGTGACGGTGTCGAACTTAGCCTCATCCTGCGGTGCCAGCACGGCTTCCGCATCACCCCTGAAATATGAGCCGGTCATCGCAACGATATGCACGCGGTTTCGGGCGATGAGCTGGCCCAAATGCAGACCCAGCTTATTGTCGGGATTGGTCGAGACGTGGTGGAACTCATCCACGCCGATTAACCGGTCATCGAATTTCTCCACGCCATATTCATCGACGGCGAAACGGAAGGTCGCGTGTGTGCAAACCAAAACCTTGTCGGTGCTATCGATAAACGCGCCAAGCGCCTTTACCTTTCCGCCGTTGTCCCCACCGGGCGCGTTGCAAAGGTTCCATTTCGGCTCTACACGCCAGTCCGCCCAAAAGCCGAATTTCGACAGTGGCTCGCCGTGAAAACTGGCGCCGATTGCTTTTTCCGGGACGACGATGATGGCTTGCTTCAAGCCTTGGTTCTCCAGCTTATCGAGCGCAATGAACTTGAGCGCGCGGCTCTTGCCCGATGAGGGCGGCGATTTGATCAGCAGGTATTGCTCACCGCGTTTTTCGTACGCGAGTTCCTGCATCGGCCGCATGCCGAGGGCGTTGGACTTGGTCGAGGTTCCGTTGCGTGCGTATGAAACTGAAATGCACGGAACCGATTTCGCTTCAGTGGTCACGTGCGTTTCTTTGCCTGTCGTTTTCTGGCTGGCACCGGCGAGTCCGTCATTTTGATGTACATATCGAATAGCTTTTCCAGCCGCTCTGTATCGTTTTTGAAGCGGCGGCCAATGTAAATACGCTCCAACACCTCATCATTGCGGTCATGCGCGTGGCGGAGGTTGTCGGGCATGCATTCCGGGTCGTATAGATCGGCAATAGTCGCTGGGAAATGGGCTTCGCGCGCTAGCAGGATGTCATGCGCGCAGCGCGTGAGGTCCGTTTTGTTCTTCTCGGTCAAGATCGGGACAGGGAACGTATTCCACCCGAGGGTATTCGAGTAAGAAAAATCTGTACGCATGCGCACGCAAACTGTAGCAATCCAGACCCAATGAAGGCGGGAGGCTATTAGCGCGAGATTCCATAAGGGGGCATCGTACAGAGCAAAGTTACGGTCGCCGATGACTGCCTCGTTGCTCATCAATCCGACAGGCAAGTAAGGCCGATTTTCGGAGCTTACTCGGGGCGTAACAATAACCCATGATCGTGCTAATCGAGGCGATTTGAATTGGTGCGGCCTGGCTGCGAGGCTTCTCGCGTAGGCGTCTTTGCTGCTGAGACGGGCGATTCGGACGAGTTCAATTTGCCTTGCCAACGCTGGTTCTTTCTGAGCGTCGGGAAGGTCATCGTCGTCAACCCAGACACAGTAGCGCGTTTCTCCGTTTATAAACTCCTTCGATCCGCAGAACTGTTTTATGAATCTCACCCGCACAGTTCGATCGAGCTTCATGTCATCGAGATTGCCGGGCGTAAGTGTGAGATGACCTCCGTCATCAGCTTTGTTGCCGAAATCCATAACGCTTCGTTCGGTTAGCGGGCGCATCGCCTTCTGAACCACAATATTCTGAGCGGGCACCAAATAGGCGTTGATATTCGATGTGTCTTTCGCAATCGGCTCTCCTTCATCGCTGATTGAATACAATCTGCGAACTCGTGGAGCGTGGTTGGAAATACCCACGATGACGACGGTGACGCCGGCCTTATGACTGGCGAGGTTGGACCACTTGAATGAGGTGTGCGCAAACGCGATCTCGTGACCAGTTTCAAAAATCAACGGCCACAAAAAACCAACTTGTTGGCCCTGGCAGACCGAGTTCGTTGCGACAAATGCCGAAACTGCTGTCGCATGTGTTCCGTACTCCGCTGCCTTCATGAACCACGCGGAAACGTAGTCAAGCGATTTCCAAGTCTCGGTGTGTCGCTCAAAAATTGTCCTTAAGTCCTCCTTGTGGGAGGCCAACTGCCATGTCGAGCCCAGGTAAGGTGGGTTGCCACAGATGTAGGTCTCTCCTCCTTCGTTCTCAAAATCAATTTCCGCCTGATCCAGTGGCGTGCCGAACAAATCATCTGCCTGTAGTTTCACGCCTATTCCGGTCGGGGGACAGACGCCCAGCCAATCTAGCCGCAGCGCGTTGCCGCAAATGATCCAGTTCTCTTTCTTAAGCGGCAAGAACTCAGCTAAAGCTAATTTAGGTTCCTCGATAAATTACGTCACACTGATACTCGGCGATGATGAGCGCGAGCCGTGCTATTTCAGCAGGAAAGTCGCGCAACTCGATGCCGCGAAAATTCTCTTTTGGAATCTCAGAGCGCCGGTTGGGTTCACCGCGCCGCTTGTTGATCTCGGCCTCTATACCCCGCATCTCCTTGTATACGATTACGAGGAAGTTGCCGGAACCGCAGGCCGGATCGAACACCCTGATCTTCGACATGCGCTTACGTAGATTGAGCAGGGTGCGAGAGTTGTCCCCTGCTTCCGCGAGCCGCCCACGCAAGTCGTCGAGCAACAGTGGATTAAGCACTTTGAGAATGTTCGGCACGCTCGTGTAGTGCATGCCGAGCGCCCCGCGTTCTTCGTCTTCCGCGACGGCCTGAATCATCGATCCGAAGATATCGGGATTGATTTTCGTCCAATCAAGATTGCCGATATGGAGGAGATAGGAGCGCGCAATTTTACTAAACCGAGGTACGTCCAAGCTGCCGGAAAAAAGGCCCCCATTGACGTACGGGAACTGGTTAGCCCAGGGTCGGAGTTGCGCCGCTCCTCGCGCCTCAATCTCAGTCTTCATCGCGCGAAAAATCTCGCCGATCACGAAATGCGTGTTAGATGAATCTCTAGCACTCATCTGCTCAATCGTTTTTGTGAACAGGCCTCCGCCGAAGAAGATGCCAGTGTCTTCGGCGAAGAAGCAGAAGATCAGCCGTGCCATGAAGTGGTTCATATCGTGGCGGCGAGCGGACGCGTCCCATTCCGGGTTGTCCTTCAGAAGCTCCAGGTAGAGCCGGTTCAGCCGGCTGGTGGCCCGGATGTCGAAGGCGTTCTCACTGATTTGTTTTACAGTGCTGATGCCCGCAAGCGGGAGGAAAAAACCAAAATGATCGGGAAAATCCTTGTAGGTGCAGGCGACAGTGGCACCACTCGCGAGGTCCTCCGCCTCAAAATCCACGCCGTCGGTCGCTACGATAAACTTTGCTTTTGCTTTCGCCGTGGCGGGGCTCGCCCTTAGTAAAGCTAGTGTCTTTGTGACCTGCCCTGATTCGCATGCAGCGATGTGGATATGGTTCGTCTGGAGAACACCCCCAAGGTCCGACTTATTTGAGGCTCCCGCGCGCAGTCTCCGGATTGTTGTCTCTTTGTTGCCGAAGGCTTCAAGGAAAGCGTAAGGAAAACTGTCCGCTTCGAACGGCTGATCCGCTAATTGCGAGATCGCTTCTTCTATTTCGACGGCGTTCAACTTTTTGCTCGCCCCACTAAATCCGAACTCCCCGGCGAGTTGTTCTTTCGCTTTGTCGAGCCAGGTTGTACTGCCCAATGGAGCGCTTTGCTCCCCTTTCGGTTTTGGTTCTCGTCATCAGCGTGATTGTCTATTATGTCCCAGGGCGCAACTCCTCCACAATTCCACCCCGCAAGGCACTGCATCCATCCGTGCACCGCAGGAGACCGGCTTGCCCGACAACAACTCGCGGACAAGGTGAACCTCCATCTCTAGGCATCCACGCTGGAAAGAACTCGACTAGCATAATGGTGCAGGACGCACAATGCTGTCGAACCGATCGATACCCCGCGCCGTTGTCATTCCCGTGTTGGCGTATCCCGATGTGAATCAGGCTGCGGCCTGGTTGTGTGATGCATTCGGATTTACCGTTCGTCTCCGCGTCGGGAATCACAGAGTGCAATTGAACGTGGGAGATGCAGCGGTGATCGTGAGAGAAATGCGCCCGAACGAGGTAAACGCCCAGTTGGGCACCGGTCATTCCGTTACTGTTCGCGTCGAGAATGCAGATGCCCACTGCGAACGGGCGAAGAGCCACGGTGCGCGCATCACACAAACCCCCGTCACTCACCCCTACGGCGAACGGCAATACAACGCAGATGACTTCGCCGGCCACTCCTGGACGTTTTCCCAATCCGTGGCGGATGTGCATCCAGAGGAATGGGGCGGGACAGCGGAAGATCTGTAAACAAGCGCACCAACGCGTACATAACCTCGCAAGGTCGCGATCTCGGCGTCTGACGCGGGTCTCACACGATACAATCGAGTTAACCCATCTCGCAAAATGCGAAATCTGGCCGGTTCTGCAAACGGCAGGATTTCGATTCTGTTTCCATGACTGTAGCTGAACCGCTTACCTTTACCCGCGCCGCCGAGTTTCGAAAGAAACTGGAGGCCAAAATTGCCGTCGCCGATGGCGCCATGGGCACCATGCTTTACGCCAAAGGCATCTTCATTAACCGATGTTTCGATGAACTGAATCTCTCCGCTCCACAGCTCGTGAAGGAGATTCATCAGGAATACGTTAGGGCAGGCGCGGAAGTCCTGGAGACTAACACCTTCGGCAGCAATCGCGTCCGGCTCGCGGCCTTTGGATTCGCGGAAAAGCTGCGCGCTATCAACACCGCCGGTGTTCGTCTCGCGCGGGAAGCAGCGGGAGAAAAGGCTTTCGTCGCCGGCGCTATGGGCCCCTTGGGAACACAAATAGAGCCGCTCGGCCCAATGTCCTTCGCGGAAGCGCGCGCTGTATTCCGAGAGCAGGCAGAGGCGCTTGTCGACGCCCAGGTGGATTTATTTGTTCTCGAAACCTTCTACGAGTTGAGTGAATTGCGAGAGGCCATATTCGCCGCGAGAGAAGCGGCCGGTCCCGAGATGGTGATCATCGCGCAGGTAACCGTGAATGACGACGGGACCTTGCGTGACGGCACAAGCACCACCACGTTTACCAAAAGCTTGAACGAGTGGCCGGTGGACGCCATGGGCGTGAACTGCTCCGCGGGTCCGAAAGTGGTGCTCGAAACCATCGAAAAGATGATTCCGTACACCTCCAAGCCCCTCAGCGCGATGCCCAATGCGGGCCAGCCTGCGACCATCGAAGGCCGCAATATTTACCTCTGTTCGCCGGAGTACATGGCGCAATATGCCCGCCGTTTTCTCCAGGCAGGAGTGCGGGTCGTTGGCGGCTGCTGCGGCACGACGCCGGAGCACATCAAACTGATTTCAAGCGAAGTCCGTTCTCTGCAGCCCGTCCAGCGCAAAACGACAACGGTCACCGTTGAAGAGGGCAAGCCTGAAGTCAAGCGCCTCGCAAAAGTGCCGATTGCCGAGAAGTCTCAACTCGGCGCGAAGCTCGCTGCCGGAAACTTCGTCGCTTTCGTCGAGATTCTCCCACCCCGCGGCATCGACGCTTCGAAAGAAATCGCCGGCGCGCGCCTTTGCAAGGAAAACGGAATCGACTGCATCAACGTGCCCGACGGTCCCCGAGCCAGCGCCCGTATGAGCGCGCAAGTCACTTGTCAACTGATTCAACAGCAAGCGGACATAGAAGCTGTGCTTCATTTCTGCTGCCGTGATCGTAATATGCTCAGCATTCAATCCGAGTTGCTGGGCGCCCATACCGTTGGCGTGCGGAATCTCATCTGCATCACCGGCGATCCGCCACGCATGGGAACCTACCCCGATGCCACTGCGGTCTTCGATGTCGATTCCATCGGCCTGACCAACATCGTCAACAATCTCAATCAGGGTCTGGACATTGGAGGCAACCCGATGGGCTCCCAAACCAGCCTGCTCATCGGCGTCGGGGCCAATCCAGGCGCTTTAAATATGGATGAGGAGCTTCGCCGCTTCGCGTGGAAGGTCGAAGCCGGCGCAGAATACGTAGTAACGCAACCAGTCTTCGATCTGGACTTGCTCGAAATCTATCTCAAAAAAACAGAGCAGTACAAGCTCCCCTTCATTTGCGGCATTTGGCCGCTGACCAGCTTTCGAAACGCCGAATTCATGGTGAACGAGCTCCGCGTCCCGGTCCCCCAAGAGTATATGGACCGCATGAGACGCGCCGACAGCGCCGAAAAAGCTCGCGCGGAAGGCATTCTGATCGGACGCGAAATGGCTCAACGGGCCCGCTCTATGGTGCAAGGCGCTCAGCTAAGCGCGCCATTCGGCCGATACGAAATGGCAGTGCAGGTTGCCGAAGCTCTCGGCGAACGCTAAACTGACGGAATATCCGGCGCACTGCGGCGCCGCATGCCATTCGAGTGGCTACCGACCTGATCCAAATCGACCTTGACAATCCCTATCCGGGGGCAATCGACCGCGCCGTCGACGAAGTCGCCCGAGGACACGTGGTCGGTGTTCCCACAGACGCCCTGTACACCCTCGTGGCCGATCCCCTCAATCTCCAGGCGGTAGGCCGTGTCTTCGCCGCAAAAGGTCGCGAAAGTGTCCGTTCTCTTCCATTGGCGATTTCAGATGTTTTGATGGCCGAGGATTTGGCCAAGGAGCTTACTAGCCGTTTTTACATTCTGGCCCGTCACTTTTGGCCGGGACCACTCACCATGATCGTGCCAGCGGCAGCGAAGGTCCCTCTGAAAGTCACTGGGAACACTGGGCGGTTGGCCATGCGTCACGCAAGTTCAAACGTGCTGAACGCCATGGTGGAAAAAACCGGCCACGCTCTTATCGCCACCAGCGCGAATATGTCCGGCCAGCCCACCATCACGAGCGGTATCGAACTGTTCGCAGCCATGGACGGCCGCCTCGATCTCGTGCTCGATGGAGGCCTTTGCACCGGCCCAGGTTCAACCACCGTCGATATCACCGAGCCGTATTGGCGCGTCATCAAAGAAGGCGCAATCTCTGAAAAAGAAATCGCCGAGCGGCTTCAGGCAAATTAAACCCATCTCGGCCGTCCGATCCGCACATACACACCGGGCGAAAAATGCGCCAAGGGCTCGCCACTTGGCTTCGGAACTCCGGAATGATGAACGACATTCTGTTCGAGCTTGAGCAGCGTAGCCGATTGCAAGGGCCATCGCGGGTGTTCGACCTGAGCGTATGCCAGACGGCCAGCGAGAGTTGTATAAAGCCGGAAGCGCGCAGTAAGAAAACGCTCCCGCTCTTGTGGGTTGATTTGCGGCCCCGAGCGAATCGCTATGCTCGCTTGCCCTGTGCCGAAATGCCTGCGGCTCGAGTACTCCACTTTTCCTGAATCGCAATGGGCTGCCATTTTCGCCCATCGATAAGGCAACCCATAGGACAGCCTGGCGCCGCAAACTGCGGCGAGACGGTCTGCCTCGAGCGAGAAGAACCAGATGCCGCGCTCTCCATCGGGGCCGCGTACGTAAGTGCGAACGTTCATCTCCGGAAACCGCGAGATCCACGGAAGCGCTGGGAGCACGGGCGGCCGCAACCGAGTCAGGATGAAGGGCGTCATCCCAATCCACGCAGCGCCATCGAAAGTGTCAAGCTCCAGCTCCATGGGAAGCAGCGGCCGAATGACTCCCGGCTGATAACGCCAATGCACGAACGTGAGGCAATCCCACCCCTGAAACATGATTGGCCATTTCACCGGGTGAGGCGGATATTCGCTGATCAAGTCTTCGCGTTCATTCGTCACGCGGCTCATTTCCGCCTGAACAGAGATACGTGGAAAACCGGATGCGAATACGTCCCGCTAATTCGCACCGGAAGAACCGCGCCTGCCCCATCCTTCTTGAACCAAGGATCGAGCGGCTTCAGAAGAATCGATTTCAGCCCTCCAGCCGCTTTTGAAAGAGTCGCGCGCATGGCGAGCTCACCCCGGAGGTCGATCGCTTCCGTGACCACGTCGTACGTGCCGCTGCCTCTGGCGACTGCTCCCGGCATCGCAAACACCGCTCCCGAGACTTGTGCGGTCCCTTCGCGAAGCCGGACGTCTCCTCTCAAATCTTCAGAAACCTGTGCTGGCAGATTCCTAGACTTGGTTTTGACCTTGTTTCCGCGAGCGCGCGCGCTAAGTTCATCTACTTTTTCTTGCGTTGTCGATTTCGTGAAATCGGCGTCGGAAATCATGAAATTGCCGTCCAGTTGCACTCTTCGAATAAACGGCCGGTGTGTTGGCGGAAGCTCGACGTGTGCGTGCAGGGTCAAAGGACCGGCAAGCGGAGGAACATCGGTTTTTACAAACAAACGCAGCAGGTCCTGAACGCGCCCGTCGGGAGAGTCGAGGTCGAGCGAAACCGTTTTTCCGGGCTCTCCACCGATACTGCCTTGCGCGATGACCGTGGTCTCCAGGAAGTGCGCCCGAACAGACGGGATGCTAACGTCACCCTTGGTGCCATTGGCAACAGCGTGGAATTCGGCAGTCACTCCAAGTGAGTGGCCGCTGCGCGTGACTTCGAAATTCGGAATCTCCGTACGCCCAATTATCTGCGCGCGTCCAACGGTACCCAGAAATCGGCCGTCTGCCGAAGGAGTCCCGGCGATAATTTTGTACACGCTTAGGTCGGCGTTTCTGAACTGAAAAGTGCCGGAGATCGGTGTGTCGCCAATCTTCCCAAGCCTCAACGGTCCAACGCTCCCGGAAACACGCAAATCGCCGGGAGGGTTCGGATTGCGCAAAAGCGTACGGAAACTCATCGCTTTATTTCTGGCCGCGTTTCCTACAGCCAATTCGGGAAATTCGAAACGAGTCGTTTTCCCACCCTTGTGTTTCGGAGCGACTTCGAGCACGGTCCCATTCGCAAATAACTCTGTCACAGTGATTTTGATTTTGCCCTCGCCATGTTTACGAACTGGCGGTGGAACGTGATCTGGAATGTAAACCTGAACATTCTCGAGATCAATCCGGCTGATCCGATGCGTAAAGGTAAGCAGAGCAGGCCAAGTCGTCTGGCAAGTAATTTTACCGATTCTCACAAGTGGCGGTGCGCCCGGCTTTGGCTCGCGGCTGATGGTCACGTTTTGAGCGATATAGCCTGGTTGCGGAAAATATAAGCGCTCAAAATTGGCCATCTGAACTTCGCTCGATGAGATCTGTTCCATATAACGAGTCGTTTCCTCGCGTGTGAACGGCCACTTCACCGCCAGCACCAGGAGTGCTCCGCCGAACAAGATCAGTAGGATGATTCCGCCGAGTCTAAGCCGATGCAAGAGTGTCGCGCGATGTGTTGCAAGTGCGCGCATTGAATGCTGCTACTCTCCCGCTTTCGCAATGAACAAGGCCGGGTTCCTTCCTTGTTGATCTGTGCTGCGGGAAATTGTTGCTAGCCAGAGTGGCCTGAGAACGCAACGGTGCGCCTGGCACTTACCTGATTGCGGCGTCTATTACAAACTAGGAAGCTGTTTCGAACAAGAGGCGTCCTAATACTGTCGGGACAAGCTGAGTGAAAAACTTCCGAGGACTAATCTATGCCACTTTCTGATCTCATGGGACTTCTGCAACAATACACGAATCCGGGCGCAGCGAACACTGCAAATGTACAGCAGGATTTTCAACAGGTTTCCCAGACGGCTCCTCAGTCCCATTTAGCTAGCGGACTTGCCGAGGCCTTCCGGTCCGATCAAACACCTCCTTTCGCCCAGATGCTCAGCACGTTGTTCAGTAATTCGAATGGGCAGCAACAAGCCGGCATCTTAAATCATCTTTTGGGTTCCCTTGGACCCGGGGCTGCATCAGGTATTCTGGGAAATTTGCTGGGAGGCGCATCTCAAGTCACGCCGGAACAGGCGCAGCAGGTCCCGCCCGAACAGGTTCATCAATTAGCCGAACAAGCGGAGAAAAACGATCCCTCCATCATCGATAAAGCCAGCAGTTTTTATGCGCAACACCCGGGCCTGATCCAAACCTTGGGAGCTGGATCAATGGCATTGATCATGTCTCACATATCGCGCAGATTCTGAGTGCAGGATCCCGATTTCCAATTCACTGGTAACATCTCGATTTCGCCCCGCGCGTTCACCAGCAACAGCAAAGACTGACCCGGTTCGAACTTCAATTCCAGCGGGACTTCTAGATTTCTCCACCGCAGCACAAGCTCACGACGCATCGCGCCACACTCGATACAAAAACCGTAGGGCATCGGATACGGAATCTCTTTCGCTTTTGGATGAGCAAGGAAAACTAACAATGCGTCCTGCAACACTCTGGCCCAGTACCACGGCAAATCCTCGCCTCGAAGCAAGGGCGTGATCTGACTTGAATTAGACACGACATTCGGCTTAGCAAGCATCTGCTCCAGATCCGATGCGTACAAAGGCTCGCGCCGCCACCCTGGCTGCCGGCATAAACGCTTCCAAATGATGGTTGCACCTTCGTCGGCAAGCCGAACCAGCTCCCGCAAGGAATCGGCATCTAGCCATTCGCAATCTACATAGAGTGCCTGCAAACGCAGTCTTCTCGAACAAACAAGATCGTTCTCGACAATCGCCTCCTTGAGAAACGCATGCGAGATCCACAAAGGATGAAATCCGTCGAGTTCGGAGGGCGGCAGCGCGTGTCTCATTTCCCAATGAAAATTTGCCCCAGGCGTACGCTGCTCTTCGGGCAAACGGTCCAGCATGAGCGCATCTTCAAATGGAAGATAAACGCCCACGCCTCCATATGGCTCGCCACGTTTGAGATGAAAGGAGACATTCTCTAGATAAGCGTTGAATTCCACTAGATCTGCTGCAAATGGACTATCTGGGCCAACATGAACAGAGGCATAAAACTCGACCTCCTTGCCGGCCGGTTGGTAGGGCATACCGTGCCAGACAATCTGATTAATGCCATTGGCAA
>JAFASD010000526.1 GCA_019244945.1 Acidobacteriaceae bacterium
TCACCTCGCCCGAAGGTTCTGGCCCAGGCGCATCGGTTCCGAAATTCGCGATGTGGCGCGAGACAACCAGCGTTTTCCAGGACGTCTCCGCCTATGACTTTGGTGGTCCGGGACTAAACCTCACGGGAGGGGCATATCCGGAGCAAATCAAAGGGATTCACGTCACCGCGGATTATTTCCGCTTATTCGGTGCTCCGATTGAGCGCGGAAGAACGTTTACGGTCGAGGAAGATAGCCCGCACGGGCCGCATGTCGTGGTCCTCAGCGACGGGCTTTGGAGGAGGCGGTATGGCGCCGATCCGAACATGATCGGCAAGACGATTCAATTGGGAGGCGAGCCATACGTGGTGATTGGTATCGTCGGACCCAGTTTCAACTTCGATCCGTCCCCCGACGTCTGGATTCCGTTCCAGTTCGATTTGGCAACCAACGATCAAGCTCACTACTTCCTCGCCGCCGGCCGTCTCAAGCCTGGCGTCAGCATCGAACAGGCAAAAGCGCAGCTGAAGCTCGTCGCCGACCAGTTCCGCCGCAAATATCCGGGCGGTAGCTCGCTGGGACCGCGCGAAGGCTTTTCGGTTCAGCCGCTTCAGGATGCGATTGTGAGCGATGTCCGCTCGTCGCTTTTTGTTCTGATTGGGGCAGTAAGTCTGGTTCTACTGATTGCGTGCGCTAACGTGGCTAACCTACTTCTGGTTCGAGCAACCGGGCGAAAACGCGAAATAGCGATTCGTGCAGCGGTGGGAGCGGCACGCGGGCGCATCATGCGGCAGTTACTTACGGAAAGTATTCTTCTATCGGCGGCCGGCGGCGCGCTTGGACTCGTGCTGGGGATTATCGCTGTTCGCGCGCTACTAGCGATTAATCCCGGCAATATTCCGCGGATCGGCGAGGACGGCTCCGGCGTAGGCCTGGATTGGCGTGTTCTCGCATTCACTGTGGCGGTTTCGCTTGCCACCGGTGTTCTATTCGGACTCATACCCGCTCTTCAGGCCTCTCGCGCAGATCTCAGTTCGACTCTGAAAGAGAGCAGCGGGCGCACCGGCAGCGGCTTTCGCCAGAACAAGACTAGGTCGATTCTCGTCATCAGCGAGATGTCGCTCGCCATCGTTCTGCTGATCGGCGCCGCGCTCCTCATCAGAACCTTTCTAGCCCTTCGAACTGTAAACCCGGGATTTGATCCACATGGTGTCCTGACTATGCAGATGTCACTGACCGGGAAACGGTTTGAGACAACAGCCGGCGTGGCGCAGGTGGTCTATGACGGAGTCGAACGCTTAGAGCGGCTTCCCGGCGTAACATCCGCGGCCACCACCTGCTGCATGCCGCTCGAGGGCGGGTTTGGTTTGCCGTTGATCATTGTGGGCCGCCCCCTGACGCACGGGAATGATCACGGAGGCGGCGGTTGGACCAGCGTCTCGCCGCATTATTTCGATGTTTTTCGAATTCCACTGCTGCGCGGCCGTGCTTTCAACGAGCGCGATGATGCCGCTTCCGCTCCGGTCGTCATTATCAATCAAGCTTTGGCGCGCCAACTGTGGCCGAAAAGCGATCCGCTGAAAGATCGCATCATCATCGGCAAGGGTGTTGGACCGGAGTTCGAGGAGCCTGCCCGCCAGATCGTTGGCATAGTCGGCGACATCCACGACGGGGGCTTGAATCGCGATCCCAGGCCCAACATGTATATCCCCGTTTCTCAAGTTTCGAATGGCATAACAGCCCTCAACGCGCGCATTGGTCCGATTCTCTGGATCGTGCGCGCGCATGGCGACCCGCGCAAACTAAGCTCCGCTATCCAAAACGAGCTGCGCCAAGCCACAGGTGGATTGCCCGTAGCGCGCGTCAGGACCATGGACGAAGTAGTGATTCGCTCTACTGCTCGCGAAGATTTCAATATGGTGTTGCTGACCATTTTCGGTGGTTCGGCACTCTTGCTCGCCGCGATCGGGATCTATGGATTGATGGCGTATTCGGTAGAACAGCGTACGCAAGAGCTGGGTATACGAATGGCGCTCGGCGCGGAATCTGGCGATGTGCGGAATCTGGTGATCTCGCAAGGAATGCGCTTGGCCGTAGTCGGCGTGCTACTGGGGACGGCCGCCGCGTTTGGACTGACTCGTCTGATGGCCAACCTGCTGTTTGGGGTCAAGGCTTGGGACCCGGCGATTTTCGTAAGCGTGCCCATTTTGTTAAGCGCGGTAGCTCTCTTTGCGGTATGGCTGCCCGCCCGCCGAGCAACGCAAATCGATCCCGTCGATGCGCTGCGGTATGAGTGAGCGCGCCATCTCGCGTGTACTAAGCTAAGATCACAACGAAGCAGGGCTTCGCATTCAAACGCTTGTTCATTAAGAAGTTTTGATGTGGAGTTTGATCCGGCGCGGCCATGAAACCCGGCGGATTGCCGGACGTCAGTGGAGGACAGGGAGAGGAGCGCGCGCTTGGCGCACCAGAGTCAAAAGCTCAGCGAACCCAAGCTGAGCGGTAACGTCATCATTGGCGAGCTGATCCGGAATATGGAGCTGGGCCGGTTTGAGATGACGTACACAGTCCTGCTTCCCTGCGTTTTCACGATTTACCTGAACCCGGAAGATCATGCCACGCTGAGCGGGGTGCTTGATCTGATCATCGAAGATGCGAAGCGGGCGCTGCGCTCGCGGGTGGTCCAGTTCAACACGAATTCGACTGTTTTCGGCGTGCGCCGGCGTCCCAAGCGGCCGAAGGAGTATAAAATCGCCTGCCGCGACTGGAGCCTCGAATTCCTGCCCGATTCCGAGGTGCCGACAGGCGATGTCGAGATACATTCGGAGCTGAACGAAACGGTTCAGCCCGGTTATCGCGGCACCAAGACGACGCTGATGGAACGCGAGCCTTCTGCATCCGCTCAGCGGACCACTAGCCAGCGGCAGGAAGCCCGCCGTGTCGCAGAGCCGGTTTTCGCGGAGATCCGCTATGAAGACGATTCCGGGTCGCAACATTATTTAGTAACGCAAAACCAAGTGCGGATCGGCCGAGGCGGAGACGATCAACCTATGGATCTTGCTCTCTATACAAGCGACGAGGTTTCACGGGAACATCTGATGCTTCGGCGCGATTCAGCCACCGGAGCGTTTTTCATCACTGACGCGAGCACAAACGGCACCTGGGTGGATGGCAAGCGGCTACGAAAAGGTGTCGAGCAAGCGCTGCCGAATCACGCCGAGATCGGTGTCGGAGAGACTCTTACGCTCGAATTCGAAGTGCGGCCATGAGATTTTTGTACCTCACGCCTGTAGCGTTGCAATGGATACTGCTGTTCTTCGTGATCGGGTTCGTGTGGTTCAATTGGCGAGGTCCGGGAAGGTCATGAGAACAGCCGTAGCTTGGCGGACTGGCGCTGCCACTGATCCGGGACTTAAGAGGACAGTCAATGAGGACCGCATCCTTGCGGACGACGTTCACGGAATCTTTCTGGTCGTGGACGGGCTGGGCGGACACGCTGCCGGCGAATTGGCCGCCGAAACCGCTGTCCGGGTCATTGAAAGAAACTTGACCGCGACGGATCTGGACGATAACAGTGCGGATATCGAAGAGAAGATCCGGCAATCGATTACCGAAGCCAACAACGAGATCTACTCGACCGCCCAAAGCAAGGAAGAGTGGCGCGGCATGGCTTGCGTCCTTACATTGGCAGTTGCGCGAGACGATCGCGTGACCATCGGCCATGTCGGCGATTCGCGCCTTTATCTCGTCTGGAATGGAAACTTGCGAAAGTTGACCTCGGACCATTCACCCGTAGGCGAGCAGGAGGATCAGGGCGAACTCACCGAAGAACAGGCCATGCGGCATCCGCGCCGAAACGAGGTGTTTCGCGACGTCGGTTCGCACCCCCGCGATGCGCACGATTCGGATTTCGTCGAGATCAAAACTTTTCTGTTCCGGCCCGACGCCGCGCTGTTACTGTGCAGCGACGGATTGAGCGATGTCCTCACCTCAGCTCAGATCATCGCAATATTGGAGCGCTATGACGGCAGTCCGGAGAAAACCGCGCATCAACTGATCGACGCGGCAAACGATGCTGGCGGCAAGGACAACGTCAGCGTTGTGTTCGTAGCAGGACCGGACTTCCTCGGAAGCGAATCGAAGACTCTCGCCGAGGTACGTCCCCGCCATGGAGTGACGCGAATGAGGCGCGAAGGCGGACGTTGGCGCACCGCGATTCAAAGCGCGGTTTTGTTTCTGGCAGGCATGCTTCTCGGCATTCTGCTATGGAGCACTCTGGAACGGATGATGCCGCGTCCGGCCCCCCCGCAAACGAAAACTCCGCCCTTGCCGCGCCCCGCCGCTCATATCGCCGTGAATCCAAACGATGCGCTCGGCATCATCAATGCTCTGGCTATTGCCCGAGCCGGCGACACAATTGAAGTGCCTGCGGGAGAATATCTCGGACCAATCCAGCTGAAAGAGCACGTAAACATCTTGAGCGATGTTCCCGGGCAAGCGGTGTTGCGCTGTAGCCCTACATCTGTGACAGATCCCGGCCTCGCGATGATCGCGCGAGACATTCGGGATGTTCGGGTACAGGGGCTGCGAATCATAGGCGATGACGCGCATCCGCTACGCACGGGAATTTGGATCGCGAATTCTTCCGTGACGATCGAGGACGGGGAAGTGTCGGGGGCAATCGAGGCGGGAATCCGCATCGATGGAACTTCAAAGCCTATTCTTCTGGCTAATTTTGTACACGCAAATCCCGGTGCCGGCATAACAATCAAAGATGAAAGCGCTGGCCGGCTCGCCGGAAATTGGATATCGGAAAACGGAAGAGTTGCCGGAACCCTTCGATCGGGCGTGGAGATCGATTCCACGGCTCATCCGGTATTGGAACGAAATTTCATTGCGCGGAACGGTTTGTCCAAGCCGGGAGCCAAGTGATGGTCGTCTAGTTGGAGCACGAACCTTGGTGCATTTCCAGAAGTTCGGAAAATACGACATCGTACGCAAGCTGGGACGCAGCCTGACGGACGTATACCTGGCGCGCGATGCCGAGACGAATCGCCACGTCGTGTTGAAGCTGGTGGAGCACCTACGCGACGATTTCACCCAACTCATTATTGAAGCGGAAGGCCGCGGCGCGCTCATACAGAAACAACTCCACGATCTCGATCCCCGCATTCTCCAGATCTACGATTGCGGCGAGCAGGATGGCTGTTTCTTTGTCGCGATGGAATATTTCGAAGGCAAGACGCTGGCACAGATCCTGCACGAGGAGCGCCGTCTCGATCCGAAGCGCGCTGCGCGTTATGCCGCTGAAATCTGCAGCCAGCTCAAGACTCTGCATTCCTTCGTGTCGGACGTAGATGGGCGGAAGACCGCCGTGATACACGGCGATATCAAACCCGCGAATGTGCAGATCGGCGCTGACGACGAGTTGCGCCTCCTCGATTTTGGAATCGCAAAAGTTATTACTTTTACGCACAATCTGACTCACCACAATTTGGGAAGCCCCAGCTACTGCTCGCCCGAACGAATCAGCAAGGGAGAGGTTGATCCCCATGCCGATCTTTGGGCGGTTGGTATAAGCCTGTATGAAATGGTCTCGGGCGCGCCCCCGTATCAGGCGCAAAACACACGCAAGCTCGAAAATTTGATTCAGTCGCGGAGGCCACCGCGCGCCCTGCCGCAAGGCTGCCCGGCTTCGGTGAAGGCCATCGTCGCCAAGGCGCTAGCCGGTGACATGACACGCCGTTATCAATCGGCAGAAGCGTTTGAAAGTGATTTGCGCGCTTCGCTAGATGGCCGGTTGACGGTTGCTGCCGGCGAACACCTGGCGCCTTGGGATGCGAACGCCACTATTGAAAGGCACCCGGCCGGCGTGGACCCGCCCGCTCCAACCGCTAAGGCGCGAGTGGCCTTGAAAATACGTCCTCTTGCCGCAAGGCGCGCCTGGAACGATCTGACCAATGTGGCCATTGCTCTGCTGGCAGGCGTCCTGGTTGGGCTGCTTGTTTTCATACCCGTCGGTTACTATTACCGGTTCTGGACCATGAGCACTCCGCTGCGAATTCAGAGAGATTACGTTCACGAAAGCGCTCAATCGCTTTCCGCCGATTGGGCGCTCTATCAGGATTTGAAGCGGCGGAACAGCTTGCTCGGCGAATTCTCGCCGGTGCTTGGAATAGAAAGACCGTTCCATTCGAACCTCGTCGCCGCAGCTGATAACATCCTGGACCATTTCCGCAACAGCTCGGACGAGCAATTGGGCGATTTTGACTGGGCGAGAGCGCGCACGTGCCTGCGCTACGCGCTGGAGATCGATCCCTGGGATTCTAAGACCCGAGGAAAGCTCGCGCTTTGCAACGGCTATTACGATTTGGCGCAGAATCCTCCGAAAGCGGCGCAAAGCATCAGCAACTTTCGACAGGCGGAATCGTATCTGCCGCGCTCGGCCGATCCCCATCTCGGATTGGCGCGCGTTTACGTGTATGTCTCCCACAATATCGGCCAGGCGCTCGGCGAGTTTCATCAGGCCGAGCAATTCGGATACAAGCGCGGCCCGAAGGAGATCGAAGAAGAAGCTGACGGGTATCTCTTCCGCGCCCAGTGGGAGCTATCCCGCGCAAAACGAACTCCCGCAACGGCGCGGCCGGACAAAGCGAAATGGCTGCAGATGGCCCGCGATGACATTGAGCGCGCCCGCACTCTTTACGAGCCGATCATCGGCTTTTCGAATGTAAGCACAAATCTCGAACAGGTCTACGAGTACCAAAGCGAGCAGATCAAGTTGCAAAGCGACTCTGTGCGATACGTTCCGGCGAAACAACATACCCCGCGACACGTTTCGAGTTCACGGCGATGGCAGTAACTCAAAGCTGGCAGGCAACAGCCGCCGCGAACATCGATTTCGAGGCCAGGTTCAAACCGTTCGAGCGCCGTCGCGAGGCTTTCTGGCTTTTCGGAGCATCGCTCGTCGTACTCTGCGGGCTGGCGTTTGTAATTGCTGCCAAGACGGAGGATTTTCCGGAGCTGCAGGACCGGCTCAATCATGGTGAGCTGCTCAATTTGAACCAGGTGAGCGAATCGCAACAGGTGGCGGCAATTCTTCAGATCTTTAACGATCCCGGAGAACGCGAACTCGTCGCGCAACGAATCAGCAGCTATCTTCAGCCGCGTAAGCCTGTGCCGAACGTCGGAGTGCTAGCGCGGCTTCGTGTGACCCAAGCGGACCTTGAAAACGATTCGAGATGGAGCTCGCTCCGGGCACAACAAAAATCGCTCACTGATAAGACCGGCGCCAAAACGGGGCGATCGACTTTACCGCTGGTTCCACTCCCGAAGATAAAACCTTTGGTGGTGGTGCGAACGCCGCGCGAGTTCTTGCGCACCTGCGCGATTTGGATTTCGCTTTATGTCGCCGCATTCTGGTTGGTCCATTTCGCCTGGCGACTCCGCCGGTTTCGTGGCGATCCGGCCATACTCCCGGCTCTGCACCTGTTGACCGGCATCGGGCTGATCTTGATGATCAGCCTCCGCGATCCCCTGCGAGACACGCTCGAATTCAAGAAGTTCGCATGGGGCGCGGTAGTAGGCTGCGCGAGTCTCCTGTTGCCGCTGCTGCGATCGTTCCAGTACAGAAATTTCTCACGCTGGGTTTACACGCCTTTGCTGCTCGCATTTGCGCTTTTTGTTGGGCTATTGAGGCTCGGATCGGGACCGACGGGCAGCGATGCCAAGGTGAATCTGGGGCTGTTTCAGCCGGTCGAAGTCATCAAAGTCCTCTTAGTGTTTTTCCTGGCGGGTTATTTCGCGCACAATTGGGAACGGCTTCGAGATCTGCACCCGAAAAGATTCGTTCCCCGATGGCTGCGCTGGATGGAGCTCCCCAGAGCGAGCCACGCGCTTCCCGTGATGTGCGCTGTCTCCTGCGCTCTCGCCCTGTTCTTCCTATTGAAGGATATGGGGCCCGCGCTGGTGATGGGCTTTGTCTTTTTGACCATGTTTGCCGTTGCGAGAGGCCGCTCCGGCCTAGCCTTGCTTGGAGTTTTCGTTTTGGTGTGCGGCGTTGTGATTGGATATCGCTTGGGCGCGCCGCATACCGTCGTTGAACGCGTTTCGATGTGGCTCTCGCCTTGGGACAATGACGTCCGCGGAGGCGATCAACTGGCGCATTCGTTATGGGCGTTTGCCACGGGAGGCCCCTTCGGATCTGGACCGGGCTGGGGCGACCCGAGCGTGATTCCCGCCGGGCACACGGACCTGGTACTTCCCTCCATCGCCGAGGAGTGGGGCTTGCCCGGAGTTCTGAGCGTCTGCATTCTTTTTGCGCTTCTGGTGCATCGCGCGTTTCGCATCGCGCTCAACGCGCCCGAGGAATATGCGATGTTTCTCGCCGTGGGATTAGGCACTCTGATCGCGCTTGAGATGTTGCTCATTTCGGGCGGGGCGCTCGGGGCAATTCCGCTTTCCGGCGTGGTTTCTCCGTTCTTAAGTTCCGGGAATACTGCAATGCTCATGAATTTCGCCATCTTTGCTGTTTTGTTAGGAATCTCCAATCAATCGGCACGCGCGAGAACGGCGGATGAGGAGATCGTTGAAAGCGGTCGTGAAGCTATTAAGCTGCCATTCAGCATACCCGTCCGGGTGGTCTCGGTCGCTTTAGCTGGTTGTGCGCTTGCGCTGGTAGGACGCGCTGCATACATCGAAGTTCTTCACGATCAGGAACTCATTGCCAAAAATGCATTGGTCTTCACACAGGATGGCGTCAAGCGGCCGCAGCGCAACCCCCGCCTGAATCTTCTGGCCGCGTCTATACCGCGAGGCAATATTTACGATCGAAACGGATTGCTGCTCGCCACGAGCAGTTGGACAGAACTCGAAAAACACCACGCCGATTACGAGCGTTTGGGAATATCCATTGATCAGACCTGCTCCAGGCTGGATAATCGCCATTATCCGTTCGGTCCGGCCACTCTGCACTTGCTCGGCGATCTGCGCACCGGCGAGAACTTCCATGCCACGAACGCGTCACTCATTGAGCACGATTCGAATGCGCGTTTGCAAGGCTATAAAGATTACGCGGAGCTCGCGCCGGTCGTGCGATACCGCCATCAGCGCGGGAATCCGGTTCTGGAAGGACTGCTGAACCGCAATCGCGATGTGACCGCCACAATTGACATACGCTTGCAACTCAAAGCCGCGGAAATTCTCAAAAACCGGCTCGAGCCCGCGAACAAAAAAGGCGCCCTGGTGATCATGAACCCGCAGAGCGGAGACGTGCTTGCCCTGGTTAGCTGGCCCATGCCGCCGCAAACCGGCGCGCCCACGCCCGATGAATTGCTGGATCGCGCCCGCTACGGCCAATATCCGCCCGGTTCGACTTTCAAGCTGGTGACTGCGATGGCCGCTTTGCGCTTGGATCCGAAAGCGACCGAAAAGACTTACACCTGCCGCGGGTTGGGCGATGGCCGGGTGGGGACGATCATCCCCGGTTGGCGTCGTCCGGTACGCGATGACATCAAGGATCACGCGCACGGAACTCTAAACATGGCGAATGCGATCCGGGTGTCCTGCAATGCTTATTTTGCCCAACTCGGGGTCTACAATGTCGGCGCGAAGGCGCTGCTCGAAACTGCGGATTTACTCGGGATTCCGGCGGGCGAACTTGCGCAAATCAGAAAAATGATGCCGTTTGCAGCCTACGGCCAAGGCCCTGTACTCATTACGCCTTTCAAGATGGCGCGCGTGGCGGCCACGATTGCGGCAGGTGGCCGCATGCCGGAAGGACGCTGGGTATCTGACGCGAGTAACGGTCGAACGGCAGCGCCAATTCCGGTCCTTGCGTCAGACTCAGCGTTGTTTTTGCAAAGGGCCATGCGCTCCGTTGTGACAGGAGGAACGGCGAGAAGCGCCATGACAGGAATGACGATTGATGTCGCGGGAAAGACTGGGACGGCGCAGCTCGATGCCGGTGATCCCCACTCGTGGTTTGCTGGCTTCGCGCCGTATGAGGCTGAGCCGGGCAAACAGATCGCGTTTGCAATTGTTGTAGAGCACGGAGGATACGGAGCGCTGTTCGCTGCGCCCGCAGCGCGCGAAATCGTGGAAGCAGCGCAGCAGTTGGGGATCATTACGGCTGCTCCAGAAAACAGGTGATACATGCCCCTTTCGAACGTGATCGAGAAGTTGGGTAAAGCGATTTTTGAGACGCCATTTGGCGTGAACCGCATAGCCAAAGACGCGCCGGAATTGGCCGAAATCCGGCTGGCCGTGCTGGACACCATCAAAGCGAAAAGCCATCGCGCGAGCGGCAAAAATGTGTTCCCCTATAACCTCGTGCGGATCCGACTATTGGGCGTTCCGGAAGACCAGTCGGAGGTGTTTCAAAGCGAGTTTCTGACGAATTACTTCATGGAAGAGCTGAAGAGCGGATTGGCCCGCTCGAGCTATCGATTTCCAAGCGATTTGCGCGTGGAGATGTGGACCACGCCGAAATTGCCTGCCAAGGGCGAGACCTGGCTTTCCGTCGAGACCATCATGGATCCTGCCAAGGCCAGTGAGACTTCACCACGCGGACGACGACCGGCCAAGCTGGTCGTGGTTCATGGAACGGCAAATCAGGCTCAAATCAGTTTAGAGAAAACCAGAACCAACATCGGACGAACCACTGAAGTCTTCCGAGGCGCTGGACCGTCGCGCAGAAATGACCTGGCGTTTACGGAAGATAATGAGGTCAACCGCACCGTTTCGCGCGAACACGCGCACGTTCTGTATTCGCCAAAAAGCGCCGAATACCGGCTGTTTAACGACCGCTGGTACAAGGGCGAAGCCAATTGTGGACTCTGGATTGTTCGAGAGGGTCTGAGCCAGCCCGTGCATCGTGGCGGGCGCGGAGTGATTCTCAAACCCGACGATGAAATCCACCTCGGCACGGCAGTGCTGCGGTTCCAAGCCCGATAGACACGAAATTCACGATCGCATGCTCTGCGACTCCCACTGCCACCTCGATGATTCGCAGTTCGATGTGGATCGAACCGATGTGATTCAACGCGCCCGTGAAGCGGGTCTGAAATATATGCTCACGATTGGCACCGGCAACGGTCCGCCGGATCTTGAAGCAGGCGTCCGCCTCGCAAACGAACATCCGTTTCTGTTCGCCACGGTGGGCGTGCATCCTAACGATGCCCCGAAGCTCGGCTCCAGCACGTACCAGGATCTCGAGCGCTTGTTAATGCATCCGAAAGTAAAGGCGATTGGAGAGATCGGGCTGGATTATCATTGGGGCGTTCCGAAAGGTGTCCAGCTACCGGTTTTCATTCGTCAGTTGGAAATTGCGTCCCAAGCTCGTATGCCGGTCATCATTCATACGCGCGACGCTTGGAGCGACACGCTCGGCGTTCTTCGCGTTCACTGGGCGCCGACGGGACTGCCCTGCGTCATGCACTGCTTCACGGGAAATGTAGAAAAAGCCCGTGAGTGCCTTGATCTCGGCTTTTATTTGGCGTTCGGCGGCGTTACCACGTTCCCCAAGGCGTCGAGTATTCGTGAAGCGGCCCGCATTACACCTTCGCATCGCCTTCTGCTCGAAACTGATTCCCCTTATCTCGCGCCGGTGCCCTATCGCGGCAAACGGAACGAACCGGCTTTCGTCGCTCACACGGCTCAGGTGATCGCGGAACTCCGCGGCATTTCTGTTGTGGAACTCGGCGCTTTCACGACGGCGAATTTCGAGCAACTCTTCCAGATCCATCGCCCCGAGCCAGCGAGCGAAGCCCACCAGCTACACTGAGGATTTCCATCTCGAATGTTTAACCAGATCCGGCAATCCTTGACCGCTCGCGAGGCATTTGATCTCGTTCAGTCGGATCTCCAACAAGTCGAGCGCGAGATCAGTGTAGAATCCGTGGCTTCCGTTGAAGCCATTACCACGATTAACCAGTACCTTCAGGCCGGCGGCGGAAAACGCCTTCGACCTGCTTTGCTTCTGCTCTGTACGCGGCTTTTCGGCCCGTCTACGGATTGCGCTCGCCGCCTGGCGGCCGTCGTGGAAATGATCCATACCGCCACGCTAGTCCATGACGACGTGATCGATATCGCGAAGACCCGACGCGGCCGCCCTTCCACAAATATCGTTTGGGGAAACCACGTTTCGGTTCTCGCCGGCGACTGGCTTTATATGCAGGCCTTCCAGGTTGCTCTTCGCGAGCGAAACTTCCATATCCTCGACACGCTGATAACGCTTACCCAGATGATGGTCGAAGGCGAGCTGCTGCAGCTCGATCGCCTTCACCGGATCCACATCACGGAAGCCGACTATATGGAGTTGGTCGATCGTAAAACCGCCAGCCTATTCTCCGCTTGCGCGTCACTGGGCGCTGCGGCCGCCGGCGCGGACGAAGCTGCCGAATCGAGACTGAGTGATTTCGCCTGGAATCTCGGCATGGCGTTTCAGATGGTCGATGACATCCTCGACTTCACCTCCACCGAAAAGATTCTCGGGAAGCCCGCCGGAAACGACCTGCGCGAAGGCAAAGTAACGCTGCCGATGATCTACGCGCTCGAATCCGCTCCCCCCGATGAGCGCCAAGCCGTTGAGACGGTCATCGCCGATGGCAGCTATGAACATGTGCCGTTCATGCGGATTCTCCAGATCCTTGAACAACACGGCGCTGTACGCCGCGCCTATGATCGAGCTCATACATTCACTGAGAAGGCTCGCGGCATCATCAGTGCCTTCCCGGAATCACCCGCGCAACGAGCGCTGCAAGCTATCGTCGATCTGGTCACGGGCAGAAGTTCGTAGGAGAAGGAGAGAGATCGGGGCATTCGGGACGTCTTAGGGCGCCTCCTTTAGACTCCTCAATTAACTTTCCATTCGTGATTCAAAGCTTCGCAGACAAAGAGACCAAGACTTTTTTCGAAACTGGCGTTACGCGCAAATTTAACCGAATAGCCGCCTCTGCGCTCCGAAAACTGGTCGCACTCGATGAAGCCGTGAGACTCGTTGATTTGAATCTACCGCCAGGCAACCGCCTCGAAGCGCTGAAGGGTGACCGTCAAGGACAACACAGTATCAGGATTAATAATCAATACCGGGTTTGCTTTAAGTGGGAGGCGGATGGCCCACACAACGTCGAAATCGTCGATTACCATTAAGGAGGTGTGATTCGCGAATGAGCATCGAACGGCCCGATAAAGGCTGGAACGTCAGGCGCAAGCCGATACATCCGGGCGAAATGTTGCGTGAAGAGTTTATGCGACCTTTGGGTTTATCCGCCAGTGGGCTCGCTACAAAGCTGCGGGTTCCCGCCGCGCGTATCAGCGAATTGGTCAATGAACGGCGCGGCATCTCGCCGGATACAGCCTTGCGCCTTGAAAGGTATTTTGGGACCAGCGCCGAGTTTTGGCTGAACTTACAAAATACCTACAATTTGCTTACCGCGCGCCAAGCCAAAGCTACCAAGATCGCTTCTGAGGTGAGGCCCAGGGGTAACGCGGCATAAATCACTCGCTCAAGACGCGACTCTTTCTCTTACTCTGCATGCCCGCGACCACTTGCGCGTGGTTCACTGCCGCGGTCAGCGACACTCCGCCGATGGTGTTTCCGATGAGTGTGGGAAGCATGTAACCCCACGCCACCGCAAACCAACTCTTTGCGCCGACCATGGCTAAGAAGAGCACATCCACCGAACCGGCAATGATGTGAGTCAATCCAGCGATGCCGACGACATACGTGATAATCACAATCACGGCGATCCGTCCGGTGTCTATAGCTGCAAGCATCCAAACCACCATCGCGATCAGCCAGCCGGCAAAGATGCCGCGCAGAATAGCGGTCCCAAACGATACAGCGGCTGCTTCCTTCGCAATCGAAAGCATAGAAGCCTGCACCTCCGCCCGAAACATGGGCGTGTCGGCCACCACCCATGCGAATAAGTGCGCGCCCACTAGATTCGCCGCCAGCACCACGGCCCACAGCCGCAAGACCCTTGCGATCGTCGCGACGTTGCGCTTTGCCAGCAGTGGAATGATCGCGGTCAGCGTATTTTCCGTGAACAGTTGTTGCCGGCCAATGATGGCGATCAGGAATCCGACTGGGTATCCGATATTTACGATGAGCGGCCGCCAAGTCGAATCGGGCAAGTGTGAGCGCAACAGTGCCTGCGAGACGAACGAAAAACCCATGGACATGCCTGCTGCCAATCCCGACCACGCCAATGCCGAAACGGGCCGGTTTAGTTCCTCTTCTCCGTCGTGGCGGATCGCTTCGTGTACCACATCCACGCTGACGGATGTTCGCTCTTGCGCTTCCTCCCGCTGCTTCTCCGTAAGTTCCGGCGCGACCACGCCCGGATCTTCTCTGCCTTCCCCGATAATCATGCTTTACAGTACACAAAAGACTGCGAGCACCACGTTTCAACAGCATCCACGGTTATAGTTAATAGATTTGGAGTTTTCCCGATGACCGACTCTCCACGCCGCAGGCGCTTTTTGGCTTCACTCGGAGGCGCTGCTGCATTATTGACGGGCAGAAGCGCCTCTCGCGCGCAGAGTGCAGTTCCCCCGCAACCGACCGCCGCTTCCATTCCCTCCTACGCTCGCGCACAGAACTATAGAACGCTCAAGCAATCGAGCTACGACCGGACTGGCGGAAATCACGATTTCTGGCCCATGTCCCCCGGCGAAACGTTAGAAGTGTTCAAGGCTGCGGGGCCTGGCGTAATCACTCACATCTGGTTCACGATTAGCGCTCAAAGCGACCACCATCTGAAGGAATTAGTCTTCCGCATTTATTGGGACGACTTGGCTAAACCGAGTGTCGAAACTCCGATTGGCGATTTTTTTGGCCTGAACCTGGGAGAGTATTTTTTGTATCAGTCCGCGTTCCTGAATTGCTCGAATGTCAAAGCTCTGAATTGCTATTTCGCGATGCCCTTTCGCCGCTCGGCCCGAATCACCGTCACTAACGAGGGCCAGAAGCCAGTCGGCGCCTTCTACTCCAATATCGATTACCAACTCGTTCCCGCGCTTTCCCAAGACGCACTCTATTTCCACGCGCAGTATCGGCAGGCCACGCCGAATGAGGCTGTGACTTTTTCCTCAGGGCAAGCTGAATTGAATCCCTCCGGCGAACGCAACTACATCTTTCTCGAGACCAACGGACGAGGGCACATGATGGGCGTGACGCTCGGCGTCGTGCAGAATTTTGATTACTGGTTCGGCGAGGGCGACGAGATGACCTTCATTGATAGCGCAAAGCCAGTCATCAATGGTACGGGAACCGAGGATTATTTCTGCGGAGCATGGGATTTCGGCGGCCCCAATGGTGGTCCTTTTTCCAACCTCTATAACGGCGCTCCTTACATCGCACTTGCCGAACGCGCGGGAGGTCGCTACTGCTTGTACCGCTGGCACGCCGACAATCCGGTCGCTTTCGAGCACTCCCTGAAACACACGATCGAGCATGGTCACGCGAATGATCGCGCCGATTGCTTCTATTCCGTCGGCTACTGGTATCAAACGGAGCCATACACGGATTTTCCGCCTTTACCCCCGCTGGCCTCTCGATTACCCGCATTGAAGCTAAGTTAGAAAGAGAATTTTCGCGCCTTCCGCCCCCATTCCTCTTTGAACTGCAAAACTGCGTTTTGTCGGAGGTACGCCGTTTTTGCGACAATTTGGGTACTCTGGTGCCTCTGTTGGCCGTTCTATGCCCGCAGACTAGATGTGCAAGCCGTCTCGAAAGAAGCCGAAGAAACGTACCAGGTCTGTTTGAAGCAACCGGGTGTCTCGCCGGAGGACTGCGCGAGAGACAAAGACGTCAACTTGCGATTTCAAGAGGACCTTCTCGCGCCGGGAGGAGCAAACGCCTATCAGACCTTTGTCGGAGGCGGCAACCTGGTCACCGGCGTCACCTTGTTTGCCCTCTGCGCATTGCCGCCCCTACTCCTTTATCCAATTGTTCGCTGGATTCTCGCTGTTTTCGCGCTATTCAAGAATTCGAGCCGTTAGTACAACAAACAATGCGGAGTCCCCAGCGTTGACATTGGTTTTTCCGACCACTACTTTCTGCCCCTCCCGAACATCGAAATCTGTGTCGAAGCCGACCTGGTCTTTGTCGTTCTCGTTTGTATAGAACTGAAACCTCTGGAACCGAATTGCCCGTTGCCCATTTTCCTGCGAATCGGCATCGGTGTTGTAAACGATGGAATACGTCTTCGATCCCGAAGTGGAACCGGTCGCGAAGCTCTTCATGATTCCTCTCGTGCTCGCTTGCCGTCCTTCCCCCGAACGGATCTGCATAGTATCCAGCAGTTGATAACTCCCATAAGGAAATATGCCTTGAAGCTGTTTGATGACTGGCTCAATCTCCCGCGGCGCGGTCGCGCGTGATTCCGAATTGGCCGTTGCGCCGACTACATAAACCGTCACCTCAATGTTTTTCCCAGAGCCCGAGGGCGGAGGAGTGTCCAGTTCCTTGACCGCCTGCTCCGCGGATGAAATATCCGTAGACTGGCCTTTCAGAACAATGGCTTTTAGACCGTTATCTCCTACGATAACGGCAGGATTTCCCGGACGCAGCAGCTCCGCGATGGTTTCGGGGCTCGCGTAACGGACTCGGATCACCTTTGTGATGATGGGTGTCGCGGGCTCGGCCGGAGTTTGGGTGACCGTGGGCGTTTGTGCCAGAGCCAGAGCGGGCACGCCTAGTAGGGCGATGAGAGCAGCAAATCTATTCATTGTTTTCCGTCCTTTCCTCGGGTTTCGTTTCGGCGCTTTGCAACAGAATCACGACCTGCGGGTCCGAAGTGGCGATTCTGATCAGCGATGGCTGGTTTGCTTGCGCGATCAAATTCACTGAGCGCAAGCCAGCCGCAGTGTGGCGCCGCGCGATGTGCGCGACCTTTACGTTTCGGATTGGCGGCAACGCCGGAGCCTTGGACCGGGCCAACAAAGACGTCTTTGCCGGAACAGCTCGAATCGAAGGATTCAGCACAGGGGCGGGGTGCGATAGGAACAGGAGAACGGCAATCCCTGCTGTGGTCAGTCCCGCGAACCACTTCCAATGCCAAGTAGAAGATCGTCGTGAAGCAACGCGCCGCATTACATTTTCGCGAATTGCGAGCAAATCGCCCTGTGACGGTTGCGTGCAAAATCCTCGAAACATCTGCTGACTCAACTCAAAATCGCTCAAGCTCTGGCGGCACTCGGAGCATATCTGCAAATGTTTCTCGATCTTCTCCGACTCGTCAGCTCCCACATCCGCCGTCACATAAAGCGCGAGCTGTTCTTCCGGTACGTGCATGCTCATGTTCGTCTCCTGAGCCGCGCCATGACAAACTTCTTCATTCTTGTTCGGCCGCTCGAGATCTGCGATCGCACGGTTCCTTCCGTACTCCCTAAGATCTTGGCGACTTCTGCCGTTGTGCACCCCTCGAAATCGCGAAGCACAATCGCGGCCCGTTCCCGCCGAGAAAGCTCACCCAATGCCGCACTGACGATCGCTCGCTGTTGTTTTGTAGAGACCACCTCTTCCGGACTGGCTGACAGATCCATTGCCTCTGGAATCTCATCCAGACCTGGACTCGACCTCTTGCGCCTCTTAGCATCCAGGCAGATATTCACGGTGATGCGGTACAACCAGGGGACCAGTTCTTTGCTTTCGTGGAACTGATGCAGATTCCGGTGCAATCTAAGAAATACCTCCTGAGCCGCATCCTTGGCGTCCTCGTCATTCATCAGCAGCCGTTGGGCCGTTCGCAAAACCATTCGTTCATGCAGGATCACGATGCGTTCAAATGCGGCGCCATCCCCGGTTTTCGCTTCTATGATCCATTCGCGAATCCGGGTCTGCTCCAGCATGAAGGGGCCCATCCACGGAACTGCCATTGCTCGTCTGCCGCTTGAACTCCCCATTTGGTAATACGTGCTTCAGAGCGAAAGCGTTGAGAGATGCCGTTGAAAAACTCTGTGCATCTTCGTGCATCGTTCCAACCTTATTAAAATGCCTCTATCGAAAGAATAAGGAGCGGCTATGAAGCTCTCAGTTTTTTGTGGAGTGAGCGTAGACGGTTTTATTGCTCGGCCAAACCACGGACTCGATTTCCTGGACACTGGTGGGCAAGAGCCACACGGCTTCGAGGAATTCTACGACAGCGTCGATGTGGTTGTGATCGGGCGCAAGACGTTCGAGGTTGTGCTGCAATTTGGCAAATGGTTTTACGGCAGCAAGCCGGTCGTGGTGCTCAGCAACGGCCGAGTTGACTTCTCATCGGTCGTTGGCGGCGTCGTTGAGCAAATGGGGAGCGAACCGGCCGAAATCGCAACCCAGCTCAAAGCGAGGGGTTTCAAACACGCCTACATAGATGGCGGAATCACCATTCAGCGGTTCTTGTCGGCTGGCCTCATCCATAAGTTGATAATCACTCGCGTGCCAGTCTTGATCGGAGAAGGAATTCCGTTGTTTGGTCCAGTGCCGCACGACATCAGCCTTCAGCATATTGCGACGCGATGCTACAAGGGCGGCCTGGTGCAGAGTGAATACAACGTTCGCCTTGACCAGCCAGTTGAACCAACACAAAGCGGCGATCAGACGTGTGGCAGATCTCCACGGGCGCTTTAATTAGCTCTCATAGCAAGTGCGAATGCGCTACGACGAAAAGTTCGACGGTCGCACAGGTTTGGGTGGATTGGAGATCTGGATTCCGATTGTGGGCTAACCTCGAACCCGGTGCAGTCGCCCGAACAGTACCCTGGCGGGCGCAAGCAGCGGATCCGCAATGGGGTCAGCGAGGCCGCATCGAAACCGAGACGTCGAACCTCTTCCCTAATAAAACGGTTTGCTGACCATCCTTCAGCAGGCGTGCCACCTGTACAGAGACCTGCTAAACACTATTTCACGAGCAAGCCTTGGTTGTGTTCGTAGCTGATCACGCGTGTCACCCTCCACGTGCCATCTTTGTTCTGCCACAACGTTATGAACTTGGCATCGCCCATCCCCTCCTCGGGATGCGAAGGGTGGTGGAAACGGTGTATCCCGATCTCAACCGCTCCATACCCCTTCAGCGGATACACTTCCAGCGTTTGCGGGAGCAGTTCCCGCTGCACCTTTCCGCATATGTTCTGCTTGATGGCGGCAAGAAAGGGTGCTTTCCCCACCGAGAGTCCTGTCTGATCGTGGTAGAACTCCAAGTCATCGGAAACCATCGCTCCCAGTGTAGTCAGATCGCAGTGGTTATACGCATCGAAGAGTTTTGCGTCTAAGGACTTTATGGTGAGAAATAAAGGATCACCCTGAGGTTGTGCTTCTGCACGCATGGCGCAAAGAGCCAACAGGTACAACAGAAACAGGTGTCGAGATCGCTTCATGCAGGAAACCTCCGCTTGCAAAATGCGCGAAACGGGTAATACGAATTGCAAGCAGAAGTTGTTCCGGGGATGATTGTGAGGCTGTTGAGCTCCGCTTGGGCGTTTTCGTATTAAGATCCGGCTGAAAAAGGATCACTATTCAGGGCATCTGCGGGGTTGCACTCTGAAGAGTCCGCGCGAGCCAATCGGAGTGTGGAAAACCAGAGCTGCAAAGATGTCTGATCTCCTTGGCGAGATCGTATTGGACGCGCCGTATCGTGGGCTTATCGTCCTCGATCACAACATAGGCCGCGCGAGGGTCCCCGTCGTACGACAGGCCC
>JAFASD010000027.1 GCA_019244945.1 Acidobacteriaceae bacterium
TGCCACAAGCCTGGATGCGGTTACAGGCAGCTTACGATCTGAAGAAGGCCGAACAAAACAAGAGAGTCATGGAACGGGTCGCGCGGATCGTGCCTGTCAGACCGGTCGAAGGAGATTATCTTAGGGAATCGAGGGTTCCCCGCGTCAGTCAGACGCATTAGATCGGCAAGGCAAGAGTTCGGCTCAAGTTTACCGGAATGGCGCGGCGGAGAATGAGGCGAACGTCAGAAGCGCCGACGGGAAGATTCCGAGGATGAGCGTGCCCGCCGCGCTCGCCCAAATGGCGAGTTGCAGGCTTATGGAGGGCGGCGCAAGCTCGGTGGTGGCAGTACCTGGTTCGCGCATGTAGATGGCGACGATGATTTTCAGATAGTAGTACGCTGCGATCGCACTATTGATGAGCCCGAGCACGGTGAGCCAGACGAGATGCGAATCGAGCGCCGCCTGGAAGACATAAAACTTTGCAAAGAAGCCACCGGTCAAGGGTACGCCGATCAGGGAGAAGACGAAAATCGCAAGCAGTGCGGCGGTGACCGGTTCGCGACGACCCAGTCCCGCTAGATCGTCGATCCGTACATATTTCTCATTGCGAGCGGCGATATGGCTGACGACAGCGAACGCGCCTATGTTCATCAGCGCATACGAAGCCAAATAGAACATGCCTGCCGCCATTCCAATTTGGGAGGACGCGGTCAACGCCACCATTACATATCCGGCATGCGCGATGGCGCTATAGCCGAGCAACCGTTTGACATTCGTCTGCAGCAGCGCGGCAAAATTTCCGACGATCATGCTGAGCAAGGCGCATGCCCAGACGAGCGGAATCCAGCGGTCGTTCATGGGGCGGAATGAAGTCATGAAGACGCGGAAGAACACCGCAAATGCCGCTGCTTTTGCGCCGGTCGACATGAAGGCGCTTACGGGCGCGGCTGCTCCTTGGTAAACATCGGGCGCCCACGCCTGGAAGGGCGCAACCGAAACTTTGAAAGCAAACCCGACAAACATCAGCGCAGCCGCCAAACCGGACAAAATTGTGGGTCGCTGCGCCTGATCCAAAACGCGCCGGATCTCCTCCAGATTTGTCGAACCAATCAGGCCATAAATCCAGGCGATCCCGTAGAGGAGAAACGCGGTCGCAAAAGACCCGAGCAAAAAGTATTTCAGCGCCGATTCGTTGTTGCGGCGGTCGTCGCGGAGATATCCAGCCAGAATGTACGTCGCAATGGAAGAGATTTCCAGCCCGATGAAGACCATGATCAGGTCGCTGGCGGTGGCGAGAATGCATTGGCCCGTCACCGAAAAAAGAATCAGCGCGTAATATTCACCCTTCTGGGCGTTCTCGCGTTCGAGATAACTGAATGAGGTCAAAATGCAAAGAAAGCCGACGATGAGGACCAGGGCGCGGAAAAAAGTTCCGTAACCGTCCACCACAATCATGTTTTGAAATGCCGAACCCTTGCTGGTGTAAGCCCAGAAGTTCGCTCCCAAAGCGAGCGCAACGCCAACCAGGGATAACACGCCAAGCCCAATCCTACGCGTGTTCCGCATCACCGCTTCGAGCATCATGATGGCGATTCCGACGATGCTCAGAATGATCTCGGGGAGAAAGCGGAGGTATTCGGCGGCGTGGGGTTGAAAATTACCGAGCATTCCGAGCCTCCATTACGGGAATGGTGGGCGGAGGGATAACTTGCACGCGGTACTCGTTATTCATACTGGTTTGATCCAAAAGGCGCGATGTGGCGGCGGTGATCGGCGGCATGAAGGATTGAGTGTAAGTGCCGAGCCAGACCATCAAAGCTATTAAGGGCAACAGAGGCGCCCACTCACGCAGGTTCAAATCGGAAAGCGCGGCAGTTTTTTCGGTCGTTTTGCCCCAGAACGTGCGTTGGTACATCCATAGCATGTAGACGGCTGAAAGAATCACTCCTAAGGCCGCCCACACGGCCCAGGAGAATTTGGTGATGGCGGCGCCTTGCAGCACCAGGTATTCGCCAATGAAGTTGCATAAGGTGGGAAGTCCGATGCTGGCAAGCATGGCAATCATGAAGGCGATGGCTAAGCCGGGCGCCGGAGTGGAGATACCGCCGAAATCGGCAATTTCCGTGGAGCCGCGGCGCTCCTCCATATATCCGGCGAGC
>JAFASD010000068.1 GCA_019244945.1 Acidobacteriaceae bacterium
ATCGGCTTCAGCCAACAGCAGATTGCCGCATATGGATCGGTCGTTGGGCAGTCTGAACTTCCCACTTATGGCGAAATGGCGGTCAGAATTAACGGCTATACGGGTGTGGGCAACGGCGGCAGAAGCGTCTACCGGCCCCAAGATCAACATCTGTTGACGTTCGGCGACACCGTGACGTGGGTCGTGGGCCGTCATAACATCCGCACCGGCGGTGATACCATTCGCAATCAGGCCGATGACGGTTACCCTGCGAACCGCGGCAATCCGCGCGGCCTCCTCACCTACACCGGACAAGGCACAGACTCGTTCGCGGATTTTCTCCTCGGACTGCCGCCCAACAGCGTCAGTTACGTCGCGAGCCCTCGTCCCCCCATGAATGTTCATAACTGGGAGAACGGTTACTTCATTCAGGACGACTTCAAAGTTACACCAAACCTCACTCTCAACCTTGGCTTCCGTTATGAGCTGACCACGCCGTTTATCGATGCGAACAGCTTGATGGTGAACTTCGATCCCAACTTCACGGATCCAACTACCGGCCAAGTGGGCCGCTTTATTGTGCCATCAACGAGCGCCGAGCAGTATTTGACGCCCGCGATTATCAATTACGGTGTAGTGACTGCGGCCCAATCGGGTCTCGGAATCGGTCCGGGCCTGGTGCACACGGATAAATCCAACTGGGCGCCGCGCGTCGGCTTCGCATGGCGGCTGGGCAGCAAGAATGTACTTCGCGGAGGCTGGGGCATCTACTACAATACTTCCGCGGCGCAAGGCATTCGCGACGCGCTCGAGAGCGCAGGTTTCAATCAGGGCGCAACCGCCCGTTCCAAGCCAACGAGTCCATTGACTGGCTGGCCTTCGAGCAGTTCCGACGCGTTCAGTCCTATCAGCGGCGGCGCAGTCTCCGGATTCGGCAACACTCCGTCTGTCAATATCATCGATTTCAACCTAAGGAATCCAAGGATCCAGCAGTATAACGTCACCTTCGAGCGTGATCTCGGATGGCAGACGGCCCTGCGCCTTTCGTATCTGGGCTCATGGATGAACGGTCTCATCGAAGGCAGGGATCTGAATGAAATCCCGCCGAACAACATTCCTTTCGGCACGACGCAAGGTGATGGTGTGACGATTTGTGATCCCTACGCCGGCGATTGCGCGTACTCGCCACAGGACATGGCGCGAATGCGTTTTCCAGCTCTGGGTGACTTCGTGATGGATTACAGCAACATTGGCCACGGCTACTCGAACGCCTTCCAGCTTCAGGTGGAACACCGCTTCTCCTCCGGCCTGCAGTTCCTGGCTAACTACACATATCTGAATCAAATTGTCACCACGCCCGACACGGATAACTCGAGTCTCGGGGGCGAGTTATATGACCCATTTAGCGCTTCCGTTGAAAGTGGTCAAGACGCCTTCGTGTCACACCATCGATTCATTGCCTACGGAGTTTACAATCTTCCCGTCGGGCGCGATCGCAAATTCGGCGCGCATATGTCCAACTGGCTCGATGCAGCCATCGGCGGTTGGCAAACCACTTTCAACATGTTCATCAAGTCCGGTGACTTTTTCACGCCTTACTGGGTGTGCAATGACTGCGACCCCGTCATTCCGGGCAACATCATCTCCGGCGCCATCGACGCGGTCGAGGACTTCGGCTCGCCTCCATCCTTTCGCCCAACCGTTCTCAGCAACAATTACAACCAAACCTCGGGAGACCAGATCTGGAATCCGGCTGCCTTCGGACCGCCCTCAATCGGCGCAGATCTCTTTAGCAATCCCGCAGCCGCGCCGCGCAATCTGCTCGAAGGACCTGGTGCGTGGGGCCTGAATCTCGGAGTGCATAAGAGCTTCCGTTTCGGTGAACACGTTACCGCCATGTTGGGCGCCGACGCAGACAACCTGTTGAACCACCCGATCTTCATGCCGGATCAGAATTACGCGGGTGGAGGCAGCCCGTTTGCGATGCTCGGCACGTTCAACGTTGCTGTCGACCAGAACACGGGACAACTTCTGCCCATCACGGATATCACCCCGAACCCCCTGTTCGGTGTAAAGATGCAGACGTTCATGCAGGAGGCAGTCGCTGGCGCCCGCCAGTTCCGTCTCCGCCTTCGGATCACCTTCTGATGCTGCGGCAGAAAAGTCGACAAGTAACAGTAACTCTAAATCCCCACGCCTTGGTCGAGCGGAACCGGTTTTCCTTGGCTAACAGCCGAGTCGCAGTACAGGCGGATTGAATCGACATACTGCATTACCAAAGCTTCGTTCCGAAATTTAACAGCTATCTCGTCTATTAATTGCCGCGCTTCGGCAATGCGGTTCAAAGACGCTAAGTATAGCGCCTTCCCAAGCGCCACTGCCCCTTGATGCCATCCCTCGAGCCGGTCAATCAGCGTGTCATAGATGCGCAGTGCTGCAGGCAAAGGAATATTTCGAGGATCGTCAATGTCGCGTTCACGAATTCTTTTCGTCACGTCGAACACTACAGACGAATATTCAACGTTGTAAGCGAAAGCGAAAAAATCCGTAAGTTGCCCCACGCTGAGGATCACCCAAGGGTAGAACGGATAGACAAAGTCTTGGTGGACCAGGAGCGAGTGGTCAGCCTCTAGTCGCGGATAAAAATTACGTCCGACAAACACTGTGCAATCCCAAGACCACAAAATGTCCAAGAAGAGAACGGCAATCGCCTTAGAAGGCGCCGGAGCGAGCTGGATGTCTCCGGCCTGCACAGAGATGTAATCTGCGTAGTTCGACACATTTCTTTCAAAAATCGCGCGGAAGCTGTCACCAGCTTTTAAGCCAGACCCTTTGAGATAATGCTCGGACATCGCCGGAGTGGTCCGGAACAGGTCATAGGACCAGATGCGTCCGTGTCTCTCGCTCTCCGGCAGGTCAGAGCGTTTCAAACCTTCGGCGAGCGCAACCGTGGAAGCTCCGATATAACATCCCCCATCAATGATCAACGCATCCTGTTGCACGCCGTGCTTCCAGATATTTTTGGCGAAGCAAGCGAGCGCGAATCGTTCTTGAGGCGTAATCATTCCATCGATGGGCGGAATTTCAATCGGATTACATTTGGCCGGATCAAGGATTGCGGCCAGGCTTTGCTTCCTACGTGAACCAAATGGAAACCTCGTCGTAGAGTCCCTCCTTCAATGAGTAGCCTTTAGAACGGAGGTTTGTTGAAAATTTGACCGTCCCGAGACATAGGTAACAGAACGTTCCTGAGACATGGGTAACACATTTGGCCGTGAGGCAAGATGTAAAACATGCCATGAAGGAAATGTTCTGTGATGGATGAACGGATACGATTCGTGACTCGGGTGAAAGACGGCGAGAGCATGGCGTCATCGATGGACCCGATATCGCTTCCTTTCCAAACATTGCAGCGAACGCATGCGTATGCGAGATTCTCGGGTGTAGAGAGACCGCCGTGCTTTCGTGAGATGACATGATCGACTTGATGTGGCGAATAAGAATCGTCCTCGTGCAGAAGGCAGTACTCACATCTGTATCCCGCGCGCTCTGCAATGAATCGGCGCGCCTCCTCGGAGATATCAGTGCTCAAACTTGAGTGTGCTCGCGGGCGCGTGCTTTGGCGAGAATGAGCAGGTGTTCAAGCTGAAGGTAATCCTCAAGCTCTGATTGTTCTTCCGAGGAGATGGTTTCCCGCTTGTTCTTTTCAACCAACTCCTGGACGCGCTGTGTCGTCTTCTGTGAAGGACGGAAAGCTACCAAGGCATGGGGTGTAGTTCCCGCCAGGAAATCGATGATTTCGTCGTAGGACCTGTTGGGTGGTCATCCCTGGTCCCAATATACTCGTTCCGGTGACCTCGGAGGGAGTTCTTAATCCGAGGGGAACGGCGGGCAATACCAACCGCTCCGATTTCATGGGCTATCCTCGACGCTTCGCCGCGTCTGCGTTGGATTTCGGATTGCTGCCGTCGCGAGATGTGCGGCACTGGTCTCGTTTCCTCCCACGATAGAGCCCTAAATCGTAGTTATTGCCGTGCCGCATTGTCCACCATTGCCCACGGGCAGACAGGCGACTATTCACGCGGATACCGGCCGACGATCATCAGTGCGCGGCGCTTCACGACCGGTTTATGGATATTCAATCGCAGCACGCGAGCTGGGACTCGCGCTTCCGCTGTCAACGGCTCTACTACGAAGCCTCGCAACTTAAGATGCTGATGCCATTCATGCCTGCGGCGGTCGGGATCGAACATAAGTGCAGCTCCGCCACGCCGTTTCACTTGGACAGGACATCCCGAACCAGCGTCGATTTTCCCGAACAGGTATCGCCCGCAAATCTGGATGTGCTGCATCTGAGATCGCCTCAACGGCGACGGTAGGATTTACAAATTGTTTACTTCGCGTTCACCAGTGCCTCGCGACTTGCGGCTATCTTACTTGGAGGAGAGTGAGCAAACTTCGTACCAAGGAGTATCTCACCCATGTCAATCAATCGCGCGTTCCTGATAAGCGGCATTCTCAGCCTCGCTTTGATCGGCAGCCCCACCGCCGTCGGCGCAAAAGCGGGCGGTCTCGATCCAACGTTCGGCAAAGCCGGGAAGGTTACCACGAATATCGCGGTTGTTGGGCAACCGTTTCCAGCCATTATGGATGGCGCCCTTGATTCTAAGGGCAACATCGTCGTCGTCGCAAGTAATGGCGCGGGCAATCCCGCAGCCATCGCCCGCTTCCTTCCTGATGGCGCGCTCGATCCATTCTTTGGAACCGCGGGCGTTACGTTCACGCCCTTCTCGCTTTCGGGCGAACTCTCCCAGAACTTCGGCACGGTTGCAATCGCCATTCAACCGAACGATGAAATCATCGTCGGTGCGAGCACCACGAATTCTGCGGCTGCTGCCGAATTTGCGCTTGCTCGCTTCACCACGCGTGGAACACTGGACACCAGCTTTGGCTCTGGAGGCGAAGTCACTACCAGCTTCGCTGGACTCAATGCGGTGTTGCTGGCCATCATCTTGCAGCCGAATGGCGATATCGTGGCAAGTGGGCAATCCAGCACTACCTCCACTCCGTCTTCGGGCGGCGCTGTGCTGGCGCGCTATACCAGCGCCGGCGAGCTCGACCACGCCTTCGGGAATGGTGGGTTCGTTAGTCTGCCGGGCGCAACTCCCGTCAGTGCGCTCGCGCTGCTTTCGAGCGGTGACATCTTGTTCTCTTCCACGTCAGCTGGCTTGCTGGTGAACGCCAATGGGACCGTTCCCGAAGCCGTGTCACAAATTGATGGGATCGCCAACGTCGGCGTTATGTCCTTTCAAAGCGATGGCAAGCTA
>JAFASD010000098.1 GCA_019244945.1 Acidobacteriaceae bacterium
TCGGCGCTCATAGCGGGACTGGGGCAGAAGCTTCGCGCCAATCCGCTAGGACTGCCGATTGGATGCCAGACATACCCGGTCCGCAGCATGATCGCGCGCGACTTTCCCGGCACGCTCAAGCAGCTCGCCGATGCCGGATTCGAACAGATCGAGTTGTGCTCGCCCGTGGGCTACGCGGACGCCGGATTTGCAGGTCTAGCCAAATATAAAGGCGCTGAGATCCGCAAAATTTTGGGCGATCTGAATCTCAAGTGCGAGAGCTCTCATTTCGGCATCGATGAGCTCAGGAAGAGCCAGGCGGATCGGATAGCTTGGGCACAAGATCTCGGCCTCACGCAAATGATCGTGCCGAGTCTGGACGGACCTCGGCATCCGACTCTCGATGACGTGAAGCGGGCCGCCGACGAATACAACAAGATCGCCGGGGAAGCGGCCAAGGCCGGTATTCAGCAAGGCCTTCACAATGAGGATTTTGAGCTCTCCATGGTAAACGGCAAACGGACTTACGACCTATTGCTCGAGCTGCTTGATCCGAAGCTGGTCAAGTTTCAATTTCAGGTCTCCACGATCAGCCACGGTTATGATGCAGCCGAGTACTTCATGAAGTACCCCGGGCGTTTCTTCTCGATGCACGTGCAAGGGTGGTCTGCCACAACCAGAAAAATAGTCGCCGTGGGGCAAGGCACACTGGATTGGAAGAAGATTTTCACCGCCGCCAAAACAGGAGGCCTGAAGAATTACTTCGTAGAGATGGACCTGGAATTGATGAAAGCCAGCGTGCCGTATCTTCGAAGTCTGCAGGTCTAACGACTTTCTCGAACTGCAGCGACAATTTCGTCGAGTTTACCCGCATCGATAAGCTTCTGCAGCTTGCTTTCGTCGATTCCTGCGATTCGATCTACTCGGATGAACATCGCGGTTATGAAGGCATCAAGGGTCTTCGCAGGACTGACGAGATCACTGTAAACGCAGGGTCCCAGCATCGGCGTATTCCACAGTTCAAAGGTGTACGTTGCGGGTAACATTCACACCAACTCAGTTGAAGGATTCTGGACTCTGATTGAACGCGGTATGGGCGAGGTTTATCACTCCGTCGATCAGAAGTATTTGCGGAGCCATTTGAACGAATACATCAATCGTTACAACCGGAGAGATCAAGGGAACTTAATTTTCAACGCGCTTTTAGGATGAGGTTTCCGAGCGGGTGGGTTGGTGAGAAAAAACGGCCCGCTTCAAAGGGTCATCAAACTGATCTTCGATTATCGGACGTACCTTTTTGAGCGTCTCGGGAACGGATCCGGGTCAGGTTCCGGCATCCACCCGCGAATGTCGGCGCTTTCGGTACCCAGAGAACATCGAACAAGACCTCAATGCTGTCAGTATCGCCGTCGGTTCTGATAAGTTCACATACCCTGTCGCCTCTGAGAAAACGTATATCTATCGAGCAGGCCACTCCCAGAAGGTGCGGATCAGGGGAAGAAAACCATATCCTTCCGAACGCTCAGAGTCTAAAAGTCGACCCCTTTTCTTCATCCCACCTCTACCCCGGGCAATGATGTACGGCACCTTAGTGCATTGCGGGAGGATATCCGGCATCGGGCGATTTCATTGTACGTGTGGTCAAGGGATAATTACCTTTTTGGTTGACTTTCGTGCTTTGTTCGCCCAAACTGGTACTAAGAGGGAGGAACATGGCACTAACTCGGAGGCAAAAGGAGTTGATGGACTTTCTGTCCGGCTTCATCCACCAGCATGGATACAGTCCCAGTTACGAAGAGATCGCGGGTGGACTGGGCTTGGCTTCGCTTGCAACGGTTCATAAGCACATTCAAGCGCTCGAGGCGAAGCAGTATCTGCGACGCAGTTACAATCACAGCCGATCACTCGAGATTGGAGATCGTTATTTTTCAGAGGAGCAGGCTAGAAAGCCGCAAACGGCCGAAGCGAGTGTTCCGCTACTGGGCCGCATCGCAGCAGGCCGCCCCGTGGAAGCTATCTCCAATCCTGAGGCTCTCCACTTTTCGGATTTCACCGGAAGCCATGACGCATTCGCCTTGGCGGTCCGCGGCGAATCGATGATTGAAGATCACATTTGCGACGGCGATTTCGTGCTGGTGGAAAAGACCGATTCTATTAAGAACGGGGACATCATAGTCGCGCTTGTAGATGGGACGGAAGCAACCCTGAAGCGCTACTACCTGGAGTCCGACGGACGGGTGCGGCTCCAACCCGCTAACTCAGCAATGGACCCGATTTTTGTAGATCCTGCCAGCGTCAGTGTCCAAGGCCGCGTCCTTGCCGTAATGCGGAAGTATTAGGCTCGGGATGCTAAAATGAGCTGAGTGGCTGAAATCGCGAACCTGGGAGCCGTAGTCAAGCGATTCATCTTTTGGGATTTTCCCCGAGCTTCCTGGCGTTACGATCTGGCCGTCGGTCTCATCCTCATCTTCATCTTTGCGACGCCGCGAGACTGGTTTCACGATCAGCCCAAAGCGTCCAGCATCATCCTGATGTCATCCCTGCACGGCTCGAATCGCGTCTTTATCGCGACCGAATTGTTGGAGGACGTCGCTGATCAACAACGTCCCGAACGTGCCCAATCGTTAATTCACGCAAGGACCGGAAAATCCTGGCACGTCATGCGTGTCGAACCGATCCGCGACGAAACCGAGCAGGAAATCAAGGGATTCATCGCGTATACCGCTCCCTAAATCTTCGCGTCTTATAACCAGAGATGAAAACTCTTCTGTTCGCGCTGTGCCTTTTTATATCTGCCAGTTTTGCGCAAGATCAGAGCGTTGATTCCATCTTGGCCCGGATGGATCAGGCATCCCCGAACTTCCATGCCATGTCGGCGGATGTTCGGATGCTTACTTACACAGCCATTCTCAGCGACAAAACTGTGGAAGACGGCACGCTGAAAATGCAGCGGCTGAAAGCGGGCGATGTTCGCGCGATTATCGATTTTTCAGGCCAGACCGACGCGCGGGTCATCGCGTTTCTTGGAAAAATTGTCAGGATTTATTACCCAAAGGTCAAAGCGTATCAAGATTACGAAGTTGGGAAGAATAGCGATGTGCTTAACCAATTCCTGCTGCTTGGGTTTGGGTCCTCTGGGAAGGATTTGGCGCAAAGCTATACCATCAGCATGGAAGGCCAGGAAAAGGTTGCAGGCGAGGACACAGCAAAACTTCTGCTTCTTCCGAAAGACTCAAAAGTTCAGCAGCGGCTGACCAAAATCGAGATCTGGATTCCAGCCAGACTGCCCTATCCCGTTCAGCAGCAATTCTATGAGCCTTCGGGCAATTACCGCACGGTGACTTACAGCAATATTCAGCTCAATCCTCCTATTCACGGGACGTTGGACCTGAAGCTGCCACCTGGGGCGAAAAGACAGAGCCAATAGGATGGCGGGACAGAAGACAGCAGCAGTGGGACGCTTGGGCTTTATTGATTGGACGCGCGGCTTTGCCGCAGTGGTGATGCTGCAGGGGCACACCTTCGATTCGTTCACCCGGCATGATCTTCGGGACAAAGGTCCATTCATGTTCTCGCAGTTCCTCGGCGGTCTGCCTCCGGCTATTTTTCTCTTCCTCACGGGAATCACGTTCGCGTTTTTGATGGACAGCCAGGAAAGGCAAGGCGGAACGGCGTGGAAACGCTTGGTTGCCGCGCTGAAACGATCGAGATATCTCTTCCTGCTGGCGTTTCTCTTCCGAATTCAGCTCTACGTCTTTGGTTTTCCGACTAGCCCCGCCAACGAACTCCTCCGAGTAGACATTCTAAATTGCATGGGAATGGCGATGTTGATCTTTGCCCCCATGGCCGTGTTCACGACGCGTGAACGAATCCGCTTGTGTACGGTTTTGGGCTTAGTTATCGTCGTGCTCGCGCCGCTTGTTAGCCTGATCGACGGATCGCATGTCCCCTGGATCATCCGCTCCTATTTTTTCCCGAGCTACAACTATTTCGGCTTCTTTCCCTGGGCCTGCTTCTTGGCGTTTGGCATGGTTGCAGGAAGCATAATACGCACCGTAAAACAGGAAGACATGGGCCGCACGATGCTGTGGATCATGGTAATCGGGTTAGGCCTTACGACCGTTGCGCACCAGCTTACAACCCTGGGTTACTCGATTTACACAAAGAGCGAATTCTGGCTGAATAGCCCGGCGATGATCATGATTAAATTGGGAGCTGTTTTAGCCCTCCTGGCGCTCGCGTATCTTTGGTCCAACCTCGGCGCTCCGCAACGATGGAGTGTCTTCCGGCAGCTCGGAACAACCTCGCTTCTGGTTTATTGGGTACACATCGAATTAGTCTATGGGCGCTGGTTCGGCGGTTGGAAGGAAGGGCTATCGGTTCCTCAGGTTCTCGCGTATACAAGCGCGCTCATCGGGTTGATGATTGTGCTTTCCGTTTTGCGAACACGCTATAGGTCGGTTACTGCATTCTTCCAGCCTCGGCCGATTCCGCAACCTCGGCCCTCCTCCGGCGATTAAGGCATCGATTTCGCTAGACTCTTATTCAGTACATTACACAAACCGCATGCGCGTATTAGTTGTGGAAGATGAAAAGCGAATCGCCGATTTCCTTTCGCGAGGCTTACAAAGCGCCGGCTATGCAGTCGACGTAGTGAATGGGGGTGGCGATGCCATTGAGAGGGTCCATTCGACCGAATACGATCTAGTCATTCTCGATCTCGGACTTCCCGATGTCGATGGCCTCGAAGTGCTCCAGAAAATCAAGAATCGGAAAACAATTCCGCCCGTGTTGATTCTCAGCGCGCGAGACTCGGTCGATGACCGCGTGAAGGGGTTAGAACAGGGAGCTGACGATTACCTGGTCAAGCCGTTTGCCTTTGTCGAGCTGCTGGCGCGCGCGCGAGTTCTCTTGCGCCGCGGTCAACCGACCCCAGAAAAGTTGCAAGTTGGAGATCTGACTCTCGATTGCATCCGCCGCAAAGTTACTCGTAGTAATGAGAACATCGAGCTCGCGCCGAAAGAGTTCAGCATACTTGAATACATGATGCGCAACAGGGGACGTCCTCTGAGCCGCACCATGATCGTGGAACACGTTTGGGATATGGACTACGACGGGCTTACCAACATCGTAGATGTCTATATCCGGCACTTGCGCAGCAAGATTGACGACAAGTTTCCAACCAAGATGATTCATACCGTGCGCGGAATCGGCTACATGCTGGACGCGCCCGAAGGCCCGCAATCCGTTCCCAGCGAAACAGTAAACGCATAGGTGCCTCAGATGTTCTGGCGGAAACTGCGCGACGTGAAGCTCTTCCGTACGCTGCGGTTTCGTCTCGCGAGCACTTTTCTTTTGCTGCTCACAGGCGTGCTTGCCGTGGTGGGTCTGGTCGGCACCCAAACGCTTAGGACAATCTTGGAAAACCAAAGCGAGGCAGTGCTGCACGACCAGCTAGGCGCGATGAAAGGATACATCCATTTCGATGGCCAAGGGAATCCAATCTGGTTCGCCGATACTGGCGATCCCGAAGAAGAGGCGACCGTCGGACGGCTGAAGGCAGTTTTCGTGATCGCAAACGATCGTGGCGACGCCTGGGACGGATCGCCCGATCCGGCATTGAAAGAGCTCTTCGATCGCAACGGCATACTTTCCGACTTAGCCCAGATCGAGAAGGCGAAAGAACCGCTGTTCAAGACCATTGTTGGAAAAGACAAAGTTCCGTACGAGGTAATCAGCAGCACGATGACCGACGCTGACCTCGATCGCAAGTGGTACGTTGCGGAGGGCCGCAGCTTGGCCGCGGATCGTCTCGTTCTGCGGCGATTTCGGCGCAATTTCTTTATCTTTCTACCGATTGCTTTGTTGGCCTGCGCGCTGGTGAGCTGGTATTCGGCCGGGAGGGTGCTCGAATCGCTCCAGTCGGTCGAAAAGGCGGCGCAAGAAATCACCGGATCCAACCTCGGCCTGCAAATTCAAAAGCGCGGCGCGGACGACGAACTGGACAGGCTCATCGATTCCTTCAATGCGATGAGCGGCAGACTGAAGGCCTCTTTCGAGCAGATGCGCCAATTTTCAACTGATGTATCGCACGAGCTGCGCACTCCTTTGACTGCTATTCAAGGTCAGTTGGAGGTGGCCCTTTTCACGGCAACTCGAAAGGAACAACTCCAAGAAGCCATTGAGAACGCCTTGCAAGACGTGGAGCGGCTCGCGAATCTGGTTCGGGCTCTGCTGCTGCTTTCGCAATCGGAATCAGGCCAGATTCCAATGAATAAAACCGTATTGGATTTGCGTGACTTGACGGGAGATCTGGTAGATCAATTTCAAATTCCAGCGGAAGCGAGCTCAATACAGCTCACGCATGAGACTCGCGAATCCATACTCTGCGAAGTGGACCGCACTCAGATTGAGCGCGTAATCACAAATCTGTTATCAAATGCGATCAAGTACACACCGGCCGGAGGTTGGGTGCGAGCTTGCGCCGAAAATCAAGGAGCGAGCATTCGACTCGTCGTGGAGGATTCGGGCGTCGGAATACCCAAAGATCACTTGCCGCACATTTTCAACCGTTTCTATAGAGTTCCAGACCCGAATCCCGAAAAAGGTTTGGGATTAGGATTGAGCTTTGTGGCGAGCATCGTGAAGGCTCACAGTGGCGAGATTCAGGTCCATAGTGAGATCGGGAAAGGCTCCCGCTTCGAAGTGATTTTGCCAGCGGGCGCCGTGCGCATACGCAGCGAGACGCCCGTTATGCAAGATCGAGCTTGAACGAACCTGTCTAGAACATCAGGCGCAACTGAAAGTCGATGTGCCGCTCGCTTCCGGCGTTGGTGCAAGTGATTTGGCCGAAGTTGCTGTTGTTTTGGTTCAGCGATACACAACCGACGTTGTACTGCGGTGTATTCGTGATGTTGGTTCCCTCCGCGCGGAATTCGAGCTTCCATCTCTCGGTGAAGTCGAAATCCTTGAAGACGGAGAAATCAAACGTCCGCTCCGGCGGTCCCACGTTGCTATTCAGCCCAGTATTGCCCTGTGTCTCCAGTTCACCTAGGGTGAGCTGCTTAATCGGCACAAAGTTCGCCGTGTTGAACCACGCGTTCGGAGAACGCCCGCCCGGAGGAGCCTGGTTCGGATTCGTCTGATCCGGCACCATCGTGGGCAAACAGGTTCCATTCTCACTGATCACGTCCGCGCATGCGCCTCCGCCGGAATCCAAAGTGAAGGGTTGTCCCGTGCGCAGGGTCAGGATTCCGTTGAGCTGCCAGTTGCCGGCCAGGCTTTGAACCACTTTGTTCAGATTAGCGCCATACTGCTTGCCGCGGCCGAAAGGAATCTCATAGTTGAAAGATCCAACAAGAGCATGGCGAATATCCCACGGCGCGCTGGCGTAGGATGTGCCGATCTTCGTTCCATCAAGTATATTAAACCCGGGCGATCCGGAAAGCGTGGTTCCCGTGTCGGATAAGGCATGGCCGTAGGTATACGACACCTGGCCCTGCAATCCGCTCGAGAGCCGCTTGGTCAGCGATGCCGTCATCGCCTCATAATTCCCGATGCCGAAAGTAGCCGTTCCGCTTACCGATCCGATATCTGGATGAGGCCGCAGCGCGGTACAGTTCAGGGAACCGGTGTTCACCACAGTCGGGCAGGCATTGGGATCAGGCTGGTACAACTGACGCGCCTGGTGGTTGCCTTCGTAGCCGACCTCCAAGGCCGCTTGGCCAGGCAGTTCGTGCTGAATCGCGAAGTTCCACTCTTGCACCAGCGGATTCCGGAAGTCCGGATAGACTTCGCGGAACTGGAGCGAGGTAACTGGATACCCGTTGAACACATTCATTGGAAAACCGACGTTCAGCGCGCCCCTGTATGCACCATTGGCCATCAGGGGATCCGGTTGGAAAATGCTTACCTTCCCTGGGCGGGCCAAAGACGGCGATTCGTTAAAAGGCGCAGATTCGCCACGATTCGGATTGCCGCCCTGGTTTTCTTCGCCACCATAGAACATGCCGAAGAATCCGCGGATCACTGTTTTCGGCTCGATATTGTAAGCGAAGCCTAGGCGCGGACCGATATCGGTCTTGTCCCAAGGAATTAAGTATTTGCTAACCTGTCCGCGACTGACGTTAATAGGCGTGGTGAAAAGCGGCCCGAAGGTTACGCCATTTATCGTGGCAGGTGAGTTGAAGTTCGGAGGCAGAGGAGCGTTTTGGTT
>JAFASD010000126.1 GCA_019244945.1 Acidobacteriaceae bacterium
GCTTCTCTATGCGCGGTTTGCTATTCAAAAACCCGTTTCAAAGACGCCTGGTTTGCGCAAGACTCTTGCAAGCCGCGATACATCGCGCGGCGGCTTATCGAGTGCAGTCTGAAACGCAGCCCATTGTTTGGCATTTAAACCGAACAATTGACGATCCGGCAAAGTCTCCTTAGCACGTTCCATCGCGCTTTCCAGCACAAATTCGGCGATCTTCCGGCCGGAAGCCGTTGCGGCCATTCGCAAGGTGTTCTTAGCTGATACAGACAATCGCAGGTCCAGCTTTTCGGTTTTCCGTTCTGGAGATGTTACGACCACAGTTCCTCTTTTGAGAGCTACACCTCAATCCTACACTATATGTCGGGCATTTGCCGGACAAAGTTCGCAAACCTTGTTTTCGCGTTGATCATTTATTTGGAAATGGACGAGATGCACTCAATGTACGCAGCCTAGACATAGTCTGAGACATGACTTCTTTGACGAGCTCCGGGTTTTCGTGTGATGCCGGTGTTTCCAACGAGTCAGTTGCGGTGTTGTAATTGTAGATACTCGCGTCGCCAAGCGGAAGAGTTGCTATGCGAGTGAGGGTATTATCACGGTTGTGTTCCAAGCGCACGAACAATAAATATTGGGCCCCGATTGTCAAGGCACTGGGGCTTTCGGGCGCGCTGACTAATACTCCATTAATTGTCAAGCTGCCACCGTGCGTCAACACGTAAAACCGATCTTCGGGCAGATCACTAAATGCCGATCTTGGCAGAACGTCATCGAGGTGCGGTGGCAACGTAGACAGGGCAACCTTGGCGGTATTCTCGATCGTTTGAACTGTGTAGAGCGTTATCAATTGGTTTCCATCTAGCGAAACGGAAGTCTTCTTACGATCGACTTGAAGCCTTATTGGCACTGTGAGTTTCAAAGCCTCATTCAACGACTTGACAATTGGATAGTCCCGCGATTGAGCGGGGAAACCGATACTGGACTCACCCGACTCTCTAGCCTGTTGAACCAAGCGGTCGACCAACCGCTCCGCGGGGATGACGTTTTGGGCCTGAGAGATTGCGGAACCAAAGACTATCAGCGGCAGGGACCGATAGAGAAATTTCATAGAAACCTATAAAAAAAATACTTGCGGACAGATGACTCCTTTTAAGCTTGACTCACCTAAATATCTAGGTGTATGCTTCTCGGTAGCGCCACTATGGCCAAGAACGATCTGCAGGGAACGTTGGATCTGCTGGTTCTCAAAACGTTATTGCGCACTCGCTCGCTCCACGGTTACGGAATTGTGCGGGAGATTCAGCGCGCGTCCGATGACCTGCTGCGTGTGGAAGAAGGTTCACTCTATCCTGCGCTGCATCGCATGGAGCAGTGTGGCTGGATCGCCTCCGAATGGGGCGTCACTGAGGCTAATCGCAAAGCAAAGTATTACAAATTGACGGCTTCTGGTCGGAAGCAGTTGCAGGCGGCTGAACAAGATTTCCAGGAACTGGTGAAAGGCGTATTGGCGCTACTGCGTTACGCGTGAGGTAATCCGTGTCACTATATCGACGAGTTGCGAACCTGTTTTGCCGCGCGAAGCTCGAACGGGACATCGATGTCGAGCTTCGTTCGCACATTCAACTAAGAATCGATGACAATATCGCAGCGGGGATGGCGCCTGAGGAAGCGCGTCGCGATGCTCTGCTGCGTTTTGGGCGCCGCAACTCGTTCATGGAAGAAGCGAGGGCGGCGGATACCGCAGTCGTGCTTGACGGCATGGCGCGCGACATTCGCCATGCGGCGCGGCAGGTGCGGAAATCGCCTGACTTCGCTATCACGGCAATCGTCACATTGGCGCTCGCCATTGCGGCCAACGTGGTGGTGTTCAGTGTTTTGAATGCGCTGGTGCTGCGAGCGGTGAACGTGGCCGGATCGGACCGGCTGTTCCAGGTAGTGAACAAGAATCGCGGCAACATTAGCCAGTCCTATCCGGACTACCTCGACTACCGCAGCCAAAATACAACCTTCCGCGATATGGCCGTGTATCGGATCGGATTCGCCGGCCTCAGTACCGGAGCCGCCGCTTATAAGTGCTGGCTCTACGAAGTGTCGGGCAGTTACTTCGGCATGTTAGGCGTGAAGCCGGAATTCGGCCGATTCTTCGATTCGCACGACGAGCGCGGTCCCAATTCCGCGCCCTACATCGTTCTGAGCGATGCCTTCTGGCGCTCTCATTTTGGCGGCGATCGGCGAATCATTGGCAAAACGGTCGATCTGAACAAGCAACCATTCACGATCATTGGCATCGCTCCCCGAGAATTCCATGGGATTGAGCAGTTCTTCTGGCCGGATCTTTTTTTGCCGATTGTCAACGAACGGCAAATTGAGGGATTTGACTTCTTAAGTAACCGCTTTAGCCATGGTTCGTTCGTAATAGGGATGCTGAAGCCAGGCGTCAGCGCGCAGCAAGCGAGCGAGAACTTGAACGCCATCGCCCATACTTTGGCGAAGCATTATAAGGCAGATGAGGGCCTATACGCACGGCTTGTTAACCCTGGCTTATTCGGCGATCAGATAGGCGAACCAGCACGCGGATTCCTGTCCGCGATTATGATCATGACCTTCCTGGTTCTGGTCGCAGCATGCATGAATCTGGCCGGCATATTTGCTGCGCGCGCTTCGGATCGGGGCCGCGAATTAGCCATCCGCCTCGCGATCGGTTCGAGCCGCTGGCATATCTTGCGGCAGCTATTAACGGAAGCTCTATTGGTGTCGCTCATCGGGGGTGCAGCAGGAACGTTGGTCGCTGCCTTTCTGCTGCGGACGCTTACCTATTGGCAGCCATTCGGCGATTTCCCCATTCATGTCACAGTGATTCCGGACCCAAGTGTTTATGCGCTCGCGCTGGCGCTGTCGCTGTTGAGTGGAATCTTACCCGGCATATTTCCGGCGCGGCAGATCTGGAGCATGGATGCAACGCAGGTCATGAAAGGCGGCGCGAGCACGACGGCATTTCGACGGCTTAGTTGGCGGGATCTTCTACTGGGAGCGCAAATTGCCGTATGCGCCCTGTTATTGACAGCCTCTTTGGTCGCTCTGCGCGGAATGGATCGTTCACTACACGCGGCGTTCGGGTTTCAACCGCAAGGGGTGATGCTGGCCAATACGGATCTGAACATGGCAGGGTACCCGCACCTTACGGTCTACAAGCGTATGTTGGAGGAAGCTGCGCGTCTTCCTGGCGTTATCTCCGTCGGGGCCATCAATGACACGCCGCTCAGCTCTGGCGGCGATAATACGACAGCGTACCGCGAAGGAACAACCGATTTTCGTCCCTCAAACGTAGTGTTGGCCGGATCCGAGTACGCCGTCTCTCCAGGCTATTTGCAAACGGCGCAAACACACCTTTTGGCCGGCCGGGATTTCACTTGGCATGATGACGACAAGGCGCCGAAAGTGGCCATCGTGAACGAGACGTTCGCCCGCAAAATGTTTGGAGGTTCCAATCCTGTAGGACGTCGCTTCGCGCAGGGAGACGGTTCGTTGTTTCAGATCGTGGGCGTTGTGGAGGACGGGAAATACAATTTTCTAACCGAACATCCGACGCCCGCGATGTTTTTTCCCGTCGCGCAAGATCCTAATAGCGATATGACTCTGCTGGTTCGTTCGCACATGCCGCCTGCCGAAACCGCGGCCGCTTTGAACCATATGTTTGGGAAGGTTGCTCCCGATCTGCCGTTCACGATTCAAAGCTGGCAGGATGGACTGGCGCTGGTGCTCTTCCCGGCGCGCGCAGCCACGGTGACGCTTGGCGTGATGGGGCTGTTTGCAGCGGTGCTCGCCATAACAGGCGTGTTCGGCATGGCCGCTTACTCGGTTTCAAAGCGCAAGAAAGAGTTCGGTATTCGCATCGCCCTCGGAACGCAAGCTATGCAGCTGATGCGTGCAGCGCTCGCGCGCCCCCTCCTGCTATTGCTTTGCGGTTCGGCCATTGGACTCACCTTGGGCGTGTTTGCCAGCCGCTTGCTGTCCGAAATCGTATACGAAGCGACGCCGCGCGATCCGATTGTGATGAGCGGTGTCATTGTCGCGATGTTGCTGGTGGGGATTTTAGCCACATGGGTTCCCGCGAACCGCGCCATGGGAATCGATCCGGCGGCATTGTTGAGGGAAGAAGCGTAAACACTGGGTTTGCGGCAGAAGAGCCGCGGATGGAGTTTTGAGAAGATCAGCAGCATGGCTAACTTCGAGACTTCCCGCCGTGGTTTTCTTTTGGGCGCTGCTACGGGGGCGGCGCTGTTTACGAGTGAATCACAAGGCGCACAAACCGCGTCGACCGTCATCGGAATGCCGTTCAGCCCTATCGAGCCACGCATCGGCATCATCGGGACGGGCGGGCGCGGGACCGCCCTTTTGAAGAACTTGTTGGCCACCGATGTGCAGATTAACGCATTGTGCGACATCGTAGCGGAAAAAGCTCAGAACGCGCAGAAGCTCGTGGAGCAGGCGGGCCAAAAGGCGCCCGAGCTCTACACCAATGGGGATCACGCATTTGAAAACCTGGTCTCTCGCGACGATCTCAACCTGGTGCTCATCGCAACGCCCTGGAATTGGCACACACCCATGGCGATCGCAGTCATGCAGCAAGGGAAGCATGTCGCGACCGAAGTTCCTGCTGCGACCACTATCGAAGAATGCTGGCAGCTGGTCAACACTTCCGAAAAAACGCGGCGGCATTGCATTATGCTCGAAAACTGCTGTTATGGCGAGAACGAGACACTCGTGCTGAATATGGTGCGAGTGGGCCTATTTGGGGATCTGCTTTACGGCGAGGCCGCCTATATCCATGATCTTCGGGAAGAGATGTTCTCCAACCAAGGCGAAGGCCTGTGGCGGCGGACTGTACATACGCAGCGCGATGGAAATCTTTATCCCACGCACGGGCTTGGTCCGGTCGCGAATTATATGAGCATCAATCGCGGTGACCGGTTCGATTATCTGGTCTCGATGAGCACGCCCGCGAAAGGCCTGGCGCTCTACCGCGAAGCGCACGTGCCGAAAGACGACCCGAAATGGAAGGAACGGTATATCGAAGGCGACATGAACACCTCGCTGATCAAAACCGCGAACGGGCTGACCATCAATCTTCAGCACGACGTTTCCAATCCGCATCCTTACGATCGCCTGAATACCGTGGCCGGGACGAAAGGGGTGTTCAAAGATTACCCGCCCCGAATTTACTTTGATGGACAGAAAGGTGGCGAAGAATACGGGACCCTGGATGCGTATAAAGAGGAGTACCAGCATACGCTTTGGAAGAGAGAGGGTGAGATCGCCCGTAAGCTTGGGGGCCACGGCGGCATGGATTTTATCGAATGCTATCGCCTTGCAGAATGCATGAGGAAAGGCTTGCCACCGGATTTGGATGTATACGACGCGGCCTCGTGGTCGGCCCCCGGCCCGCTTAGTCAGGCTTCACTCGCTCAGGGCAGCGCGCCGGTTAAATTTCCAGATTTTACCCGAGGGCGATGGAAAGAGCGAGCCGGTTCGCCGATTGGGCAATCCTGATCGGCTTATTGTTGCTGCTGCTGTTGAGCGTATAGCGCCTCAGCTTCCTGATCTTTCTCGAGAAAGCGAGACCATTCTTCGTCGGCTGCAAATTCCTGGTCAGGTGGAAGCACGGCCTCCGATGGGGTTACTCTCACGCGGACTTGCAGCTCCGTTTCGGCGCGGCCTTTCATGGTGCCGGTAGTGGGCGCGACGTCAGCGTAATCGCGGCCGACGGCGGTTCGAATATGACGGCCTCCAGTAATCAGGTCGTTTGTCGGATCGAAACCAACCCATCCTAGGCCCGGAAGTAGCGCCTCGACCCAGGCGTGAGTCGCCCCTTCGGCTGAACGGTCGGCGTGCCATGCATCGTGATGGAGATATCCGCTTACATAGCGGCAGGGGATGCGGAGATTGCGCGCTAGAGCGATCATGATATGTGCAAAATCCTGGCAAACTCCTTGTCGCGAGATCAGTGCGTGCTCGATTGGAGAGTCTACCGAAGTGCTCTGTTTCACGTAGGCGAAACCTCGATAGAGAGCCGAGTTCAGGTGCCTCAGGAGCGTAAGAGGGTCTCGTCCATCAGGTTCGTCGATGCCGAGTTCGGTTGCGAGCGCTTCCAATTCCGGCGAGGTGCGGGCGAAATGACTGGGCATCAACATCTCCCAGTAATCCTCCGCTCCTAGAAGTGTTTCGAGCTCCGCCCAGGCGTTCGTGCCCAGCGATTCGGGCAATTCCGCTGGGGGCACTACATCGACCAGAGCGTCCGCAATGATGGTCAGTTGTTTATGATGCCCGGGAATATCGAAGTGATGGACCAGGTTTCCTAAATGGTCTGTGTAGGAGAAAATGCGGGACCGGGGACTTACTGAGAGTTGAAAAGTAAAACAGCGCTGCGCATTTTCGCTTCGCGGGTGCATGCGCACTTCCATCAAGCTCTGCCACACAGGACGGCTGTAGCGATATCGCGTGAAGTGACGGACGGCGTAAAACATCAGGCCTCCAGAGCAGCTTCGACCGGATACGAGATGAAAACTTCGTACAGGGCTCGATGCAAGGCATGGCACTGCTCAATAATGCTGTTCAAGAAACGGTGCAAACCTCGGGACATAATGTCATCAATTTGGGCATAGGCGAGAGAAGACCGTAGCTTACCGATGATCCGCTCGATTTCGGCGGTCTTGCGAGCGGAAGACGCCTTAATTGCTTCGAGGGCCAAGTGCATGCGGTCGGCTGAAAAGCGAACGGTGTACGGAAATTCAGGATTGAGTAACAGGAACTCCGCAACGCGACTGGGCTTCAGGTCAGCCGTGTAAACCTTGCAATACGCTTCGAAGGCCGAACAACTGGATAATAAGCCTACCCAGTCGAGATCGTCGGCGTTCGCGGAAGCGGCAAAGTTCGGATCCAGCAGAACCGAAAGCGCGGAGGCGCGCTCCATGTATTTGCCCAATTGGATAAACTGCCAGCCTTCGCCATGATTCATGGTTGCGGCGGTAACTCCGTAGAATTTGTACGAACCATCGCGGACTGCGCTCACAATTCGCAGCGGTTCCGAATCCGCATCGGCCCGGGCGCATTCCTGAGTTACCTCGTGATAAAGCTGATTCAATCGTTCCCACATCTCTGAGCTGATCTGCTCGCGGACCTGGCTGGCGTTCTCGCGCGCCGTGGTCACGCAAGAAACGATGGAAGAGCGATTGGTTGCATCGCAGGTCAGCTTCACCATGGAGCTTTGCGGATCCTCGCCCACAGCATCCGCGGCGAGACCTAAAGAAGCCATGATGCGGTGCCATCGCTGTTCCGCGGAAACCTTCGATGGATTCAGCATCAAGTTGTAATTCGCTTCGAGAACACGCGCGCAGTGATCCGCGCGCTCGAAATACCGGCTCATCCAATACAGGCTGTCAGCCACGCGCGAAAGCATTGTTTTCTGAGCCTCAACTCTCCAAGACCCAGGTGTCTTTCGATCCCCCGCCCTGGGATGAATTCACGACCAGAGAACCTTTTCGCAAGGCCACTCTCGTCAGACCGCCCGGAACGATGGTCACTTTTTCGCCGAACAACACATAAGGACGGAGGTCCACATGGCGCGGCTCGATGCGGC
>JAFASD010000182.1 GCA_019244945.1 Acidobacteriaceae bacterium
CGAGATCGACCGAGATGACTTCCTCTATTGTCGCCGGTTCGCACCCTGGTTGTCGCGACAATGTCTCTTCGACCGTATCGGCGATGGCCGGGAAGGGTATTCGCCCATCCAGAAATGCCTCGACGGCAACCTCATCTGCGGCGTTTAAGGTGCAGGTTGCCGACCCGCCACGCTCCTGCGCCTGGTACGCCAGCTTCAACAGCCGGAACTTTTCCAGATCGGGAGGCATGAACTGCCAGGTCCGCGGCTGGCTCCAATCGAGCCTGGGGACTGGCGCCCGATGTCTCTCCGGATACGTGAGCGCATATTGAATGGGCATCTTCATGTCAGTAGCGGACACCTGGGCGATGACGGTTCCGTCGTTGTACTCGACCATGGCGTGAATGGAGGACTGAGGATGGACCACCACCTCGACCTCTGAAGGTTTGAGGCCAAATAGCCAGCAGGCTTCGATCACTTCAAAGCCTTTATTCATAAGAGTGGCGGAATCAATGGTGATTCTCCGACCCATCTTCCAGGTCGGATGGTTTAATGCTTGTTCAGGCGTGACTGACCACAGATTTTCCAGGGGCGTCTCTCGAAACGGGCCGCCCGAAGCGGTCAGCAGCAAACGCGTGACCTCGGAACGTTTCCCGGCGCGAAAACATTGGTGTGCTCCGTTATGTTCGCTATCGACTGGAATCAGCTCGGCGCCGGACTCGCGAACCGCGCTCATAACCAGCTTGCCGCTGGCGACTAATACTTCCTTATTGGCCAAGCCAACGCGTTTTTTGGCCTGAATCGCAGCATAAGTCGCCTGTAATCCCGCTACCCCGACGATGGCTGACATGACGAACCCGACCTCTGGGCCAGTCACGGCTTGAACCCGGGCCGCTTCGCCAGTGGCCAATTCCGGCCATTGACCTCTCGGAAGTCCCGACTGATCCAGGTGCGCGCGCAAGCCATCCAGAGCTATACCGTCGGCCAGAACGGCGACTTTGGGTCGAAATTCCAGAATTTGGGAGCACAGAAGCGCGGTATTCCTTCCTGCAACCAGACTGTGGACGGCGAACCGCTCGCCGTGCTGGCGAATCACGTCGAGCGTGGCGGCTCCGATGGATCCAGTTGATCCTAAGATACTTACATTCATTTCAGAAGCACGGCTACGCGCCTTAGCGGGTTAGGAGTCAGGGCCATTTCGAAAAAAATTTAGATTTCCGTATAGAAAAAGCTTGCGTTCCGTAAATTCATATTCTAATATTGGAAGTAAGCCAGGGAGGCAACTCCCACCAAAGCGAGACTAACCTCATAGAAAGACCCCTGAAGCAACACCTCCCTGGCGCCCGCAAGGGCTCGTCTCGCAGCTTCTGAGAATCCTGTAATTCTGTTCTCCTCTTAGAGTAATCCCATTCGACCTGTGTCGGCGCTAAACTCGATGCGGGGGAATATTCATGCCTGAAACCAAAGCTCCGGCCCAACTCCGGCCGGAAACCGACGTACTGACACGCGGCTTTGATCCGAGCCTGTCGGTAGGGTCAGCGCGTCCGGCGGTTTTCCGCAGCTCGACGTACGTCTTCTCAAGCCCCGAAGCGGCCGAGCGCGCTTTCGACATCATGGCTGGGCGGGCACAACGCACCCCGGAAGAAAACGTTGATCTGGTTTATTCGCGCTTCAACCATCCCAACGCGCAGATTTTGGAAGATCAGATTGTTCCGCTCGAACCGGGCGCAACTGCAGCCGCAGTTTTCAATTCCGGAATGGCGGCAATCATGACTGCGCTGCTGGCCGTGCTGAAGCCGGGCGACAGCATCATCTACAGCGTTCCGATCTATGGCGGAACTCAGACGTTGATTCAAAGCTTCCTGCAATCGATCGGTATTGAAGGCATTCCCGTTCCGGCCGGGCAGGGCGCGGCGATCGATAACGCGATACGAGGCGCGAGAAATCTTCGCGTGGTGCTGATTGAAACGCCGGCTAACCCAACCATCGTGATGACCGATGTCAAACGGGTTTGCCAGACGGTGGCCTCGCTTCCGATGGCGTCTTCCAATGGGAACGCGCCGGAACGGCCTCTGGTCATGGTGGATAACACGTTCCTGGGTCCGGCGTTCCAGCATGCGCTTTCGCTCGGCGCGGATGTGTCGCTCTACTCAGCAACGAAGTATCTGGGCGGATATAGCGACATCATTGGAGGCGTCGCGCTTACCAAAGACGTAGCTTTGATGAGCAAGATCCGAAGTAAGAGGAGTCTGTTTGGCAATATCCTGCAACCGGACGAGTGCTGGATTTTGGATACCCGGCTGCCTACCGTGGCGCTTCGAATGAACCGCCAGAGTAAGAACGCTCAGCGGATCGCCGAAAAGCTGGCCAGCCATCCGAAAGTGAAAAAGGTCTACTATCCAACGTTGTTTGAAGATCCGGAACAGACACGGATCTATCGAGAGCAATGCGAATATCCCGGAGGGCTGGTGTCCATCGACCTGAAGGGCGGGAAGGCGGCCGCTTTCGATTTTCTTCGGCGTCTGAAGCTTGCGCGAAATGCCGTATCGCTCGGCGGGGTGGAAACGCTGGCTTGTCATCCGCGAAGTACAACGCATTCGGCGTGGAGCGCGCAGGATCTCGATGAAGCCGGAATCGGGGAGGGTCTGGTTCGGATTTCGGTTGGCATCGAAGACTGGCGCGACCTGCTTGCGGATTGTGAGGCCGCTCTGGACCTGGTCTGACACATCAGTGCCTGAAAAATTCTTTCAGATCACCCTCGAGAATCTCTAGCCGTCGTTCAATCGACACGAAGCCACGATAATTCAAAACCAGCGCTGTGATGCCAATTACAACAGCGCCGCTAGTGGAAATCATGGCAGTGATAATAGCAGCGTTCAAAACAGATCCCTTCTCAGTTTACGCCTGCACTTACCTGAAAAACATTCGCCAGGTGGTTACGACGAATGCGTGTGTCACCATCGGCGCTCGGATGCTATCGGTTCGCAGATAAACCAGGCCGCACGCTACACCTAAAACCGTTGCGACGATGGCACGGCGCCAATCCGGGTAGGCGTGAAACCATAAATGCGCTACGCCGAAAAGGAGAGAAGATAGAGCGACTGCCAAGAACGAAGAACCCAATCGGTTGAGGAGGGCGCGTTCGATGACACCGCGAAAGAACAATTCTTCGCCCAGCGCCACGACCCACAGGATTCCAAAAAAAGTGCCCAGGGCAATGCCGCCGATGCGCCACCATTCGCCGCGCATCGGATCGAATCGGGCGTCGTGAAGCCCGAGCGCTACCGCGATGATGGGGACGACGAACAGTAGGTAATAGAGAATTCCGGTCCTCCATTCGTCGCGAGTGGGCCAGAAACTGAAAGCGCCTGGATCCCATCCTCGTAATACCAGGAGCGCGGCGATTCCGATTCGGATCCACATCAGGTGTCCCAAAACATCGATCCGGAGGTGATCGTCCGGAGAGCGATAGATTCGCTGGAACACTCGGGTGATGACCGGGGCCGCGGCGATCACCAGAAACCCGAGGTCATACGCGAAACGCCGCGGCAGCACAGCGTACCAGAACGACAACATGCCTGCGAGAAAAGTTAGCAAGTAAAAAGCGTTGCGCTGAAAGGTTCCACTCGCGAAACTGAAGATCAAATAAGGCAGCAGTGCGCTGATCCATAACATGCCTGCCTGCGCCCTGCGGGAATTGATTGCGCCGAACCAGGAAAGCGTGTTTTCAAATCCAGACGCGAGATAAAAAACCGCTTCAACCAGGAATGCGGGAAGCGCCGCGGTCATGATCCAATGAGATTGAGGATGCTGCTTTGAATAAAACAGCGCGACGACGAACAATCCGAACCACGAGCACGCCAGCGTTATGAAAAACGGGCGCATGGTCCGAAACATCGCCCTCATGGTAGCATCGACTTTTCTTTTCGCAGCTCTTGCGGTAGAAGCCGCTGATCCGCCGCCTGGGCTTCTCAAGAAAATCGCCGCTCGTGAAGCAGAAAGCGCGCGCGCCCGCCAGAATTACACCTACCGGCAGTCGGTTACCATCCAGGAATTTAACGATCATGGTTTGGTAACGGGACAGTACCGCGAAGTGCGTGACGTGACCTTCTCGCCGAATCGCATTCGCTATGAACAGGTTCTGGAACAGCCGCAAAACACTTTGACTCGCATCAAACTGACGCCCGAAGATTTTGCCGATATACGCAATATCGATCCGTTTTTGCTGACCACCGAAAAAGTTCCGCTGTATGAAGGTCAGTACAAAGGAGAAGAAACAATCGATGGCGAAAAGTGTTTCGTCGAGTATATCCGGCCACGTCAGATTCTCTCGACACAACGATTTTTTGAAGGAACATTGTGGGTCAGAGAATCCGATTTGACCGTTGTCCGAAGCGAAGGCCAAGCGGTTCCGCAGATTGAAACTTTGCGTGAACAGAATTTGTTTCCGCATTTCACAACGCTCCGGCGTCAAGTGGATGGAAAGTGGTTCTTCCCGACAGAGACCTACGCCGATGACACGCTATTCTTTCGCGACTGGCCGCAGCGCATCCGGATCATCGTCCGGTACATGGATTACAAACGGTTCGGCGCGGAATCGACCATCACGTTTGGCGACGAGCCTCAGCCGCAGAAGTGAGCGCCTCGAAATCTTCTGGAGTGTCGACGTCCAGAGCGCCCTCCCGTAGCGGAAATAGCGTTACTGGCAAGTCGGAGTTTCTCAGTAGGTCACGGGCTCCCGTTTCGGGAGCTAAATCCGCGAGGGCTGTGAACAATTCCCGCTTGAACAGCGCTGGAATGCCCGCGATTCCGTTGTATTGCGCCGCAATGATTGGCGAAGGCACAGTGTGGAGCAGTTTCCGCATGGCACCGAGATGCCCTGCAGTGATGAGCGGCTGGTCGGCGGCGATCATGGCTACGGCAGCAGAATCCGTACCCATGTCGCGAAGCTTT
>JAFASD010000345.1 GCA_019244945.1 Acidobacteriaceae bacterium
ATTCGAGGCGAGGCCGCCGCTTCCTGTGGTGCTCGAAAGCACGAGATTCTCGTTGTAGGGGGTTTCCATCGTGCGGTCATAGGAGCCGCGCAATACCGTTCCAGTTTGTTTGAACAAATAGGAAAATCCGATGCGGGGTTGGACCAGTTTGTCGGTCGAGATGCCGTCATAGTTATCGAAGCGCAGGCCGAGGGTAAGGGTCAGGTTTTTGAAACTGATTTGATCTTGTCCATACACGGCCTCTTCGTCGATGTTTGCGGCTCCGCGAAAGTGGAACAGACTGCCGCCGCGAGTCAGGTCAAACGGGGCAAGTCCGATCGAAAAATTCGGATTCGCCATGTATCCCAGACCCGCGCAAGCATCTGGACTGACTGGAGCGGGAGCGATAACAGCGTTTCCGGAGGACATTATGCAAACGGGGTTGAAGGCTGGATCCGTGATACCGAGATCGAAATTTTCATTGATTCTGGTTTGCATCAATTGCGTGCCCACTTTGATGTTGTGGGTGCCGTTCGCATAAGAGAGATCGACGCGCGTACCCCAGTTGGTGAGGTGCCGATTCTGGCTGACGGTTGCGGGCGTGTCGTTGAACGGATCGCTGCTGGGAAAGTACTGCACATGATCTTGACGCCAGAACGGATTGATCGAGAGTAGAGTTTGTGGACCAAAGCTATGTTGATAGCCGAGCGCAAAACTCAAAGTTGTCGCTTGTTGGCGCTGGTCCTGGGTGAGTTGATCGTAGGTATCAGGAATCTGGAACCAATTGCGGGCGCCGAATAGGTTGAGGTGCACAGAATCGTGCCCTCCCGGTTGGAAGTCGATGCGATCGAAAATGGTTTCATTGTTGCCCTTATCGTGAAAGGGAGTAAATTCGGGGCTGTCCAGGAAACGTCCGCTTCGATCCGAATTTGCGACCAGAAAATTTCCCCACTGCGAATCGCCGATTCCGAAGGTTGCCTCTTCGCCCAGAGTGCCGAATGAACCATACGTCAAATCGAGGCTGGCAGTGGGTTTTTGACCCAGACCGGAGCGAGTGACGGCATTCACAACCATGCTGGTCTTGTCGCCATATTCGGCATTAGGCCCGGCGGTAACCAGTTCGAGCGATTGAAACGCGTTTGCGGGGAGCTGAGTTGAAAAGGTTTTGCTTTGCTGATCGCTAATGGACTGGCCATCCACGACGTAGGTGGTCTCGCCGTGATCGCCTTGCGGATGAAAGAAGCCGTTCGAATCGGCAACAACGCCGCCGGAGGTCATTGTAATGGCGTCGCTGAGGCCTTGACCTGTGGTTCCGATGGGAAGATCGGCGAGCAGGGTTTGAGACACATCGGTGTGCGCGGCGGGCACGTTTTCGAGGACTTCGGCCGATGCAGAAACTTCGACTGTTTCCGTGGAACCGGCGAGCGTCAAAGCAGCTCTGACTTGAATCGGAACTTGCGTATGAACGGGGACACTTTGCTGGTAAACCTGGAAACCGGGCGCCGTGACTTCAACACGGTACTGATTGGGAGGGATGTTGACGAGCCGGAACGTCCCGTCAGCGCCGGACTTGGCAGCCTGTTTATAGGCTGAAACGGCATTGGTGATGATGACATCCGCGCCGGGAACGGCAGCGCCGGTGGGATCCACCACAACTCCCTGAATGGTTCCGCCATTTCCGCTGGCTTGCGAGTTCGCATGAGCCCTTCCGGCGAACAATGCTAAAGGAATTAAGAGCGCGAGCGCGCTTAATGCTTTACTCAAACAGCGAGTAACTGAGAATTCTTGACCACCGCGCGAGACCACCTGTTCGAATTATACGTGAGCGAGGAATGACGGGTTTTCCAACAGGCGCTTGAGAGGAGGCTAACTCGGTGATCAGTTAACGAGGGCAGCGAGCATTGTGGCGTCGTCGGTTTGGGCGCCTTCTGAGAATTCATCGAGAGCCGCGAATGCAGCCTGGACAATGCTATCCGGCTGACGCATCCGACAACAAGTTACGGCGGCGAGAAGGCCGAGAACGCCCCACTCTTCGCCTGCCTTGTTCGTGGCCTCGACGATGCCGTCCGTATACGCGACCAGGAGATCGGCCGGATTCAACTGCACCGCTTGCGCCTCGTAGACCACGTCGGCAAAGAATCCAACGGGTGGCGCGCCGGCTTCCAGCCAATTGATTGAGCCGTCTGAGCGGATGACCATGGGGGAATTGTGGCCTGCGTTCACATAGTGCATCTCGCGCGTATTTTCGTCGAAGACACCATAGAATAAGGTGGCGTACCGATCCGCGGGCGAGCATGCGCACAACTGGCGATTCACGGCGGTGACGACGGCCGCGACGTTGTCAGGAGCGAACCCAGCGGCAGTGCGCAGAGAGGATTGGACGTTCGCGATGAGGAGCGCTGCGGGAAGCCCCTTGCCCGACGCGTCGGCAACGGCGAGCGCCAAGCGGCGGCCGGGGAGGGGCAGAAAGGTGAAGCAATCACCGCCGAGGGCGCGCATCTGGCGGCATCGGGCGCTGTAGGCGAGCCTCTGGGTTTCTGCACACGGGAGTTCCATGAACCTTTCCTGCAGGTCGCAGGCGACCGCCCAGTCCTGGCTAACGTCGACTATCACGGAATCTGTAATCATCTCTGCACCTCCGTAGGTAGGTCGGACGGTGCGGCTTGAAATCGACATCGGACCGCCACTTTTTTCCATCGGAAAATTTTAGGGGGAAACATGTCGAGAACCCGGAAGCGGCTCCGACTTGAGTATGAACGCGCCAAAGGGAGCGTGAAGGTAAGGAGCAAAAGAGATGAAATACATCTTGATGATGTCAGGAACTAGGGCGGGGGTGGATACGTACCGCGCATGGAGCAAAAAGGACATTGATGCGCATATGGATGTTTTGGGCAGTATCATACGCGAACTGCAGGAATCGGGTGAGTTCGTCGCTACGCAACGTTTGGCGGCGCCACACGAGGCTAAGCTCGTGCGCGGCTTGAAGGAGGGGATGCCGATCACCGACGGCATTTTCCCCGAATCTAAGGAGTTTCTGCTGGGCTACTGGATTGTGGACGTAGAGACGCCGGAGCGGGCCTACGAAATTGCGGGCC
>JAFASD010000440.1 GCA_019244945.1 Acidobacteriaceae bacterium
AGCGCACAGAAGGACGCACCCCACTGATTAAGGAGTTCGTGCCCCTAACGCCGCTCGAGTGCCTTTCCTTCGGAACTTGGGACATTTATGAAGACAATGCGTACGAAGCGGCAGTTCGGGCGAAGGTGCTGGAGAGCAATTTACTAACTGAACTGAAGGAGCCCTTGTCGGCCATTAAGCCGATGAAGGCTGTATTCGATCACGAATACGTTCGCCGGATCGACGGGCCGAACGTGAAGTCAGGCTCCAACAAGATGGAACTGGCCGAAGCGCTCATGGGAGACATTCAGGAATTCAAAAGGCGCCATGGATGTAATCGCCTTGTAATGATCTGGTGCGGGTCCACGGAGGTGTTCCATAAGCCAGTGGCTGTTCATCAAAATCTGGCTGTCTTTGAGGAAGGTCTTCGGAAAAACGACCCGGATATCGCTCCCAGCCAGGTCTATGCTTATGCAGCCTTGAAGTTGAGGGTGCCTTTCGCAAATGGCGCGCCTAACTTGACTACCGACGTTCCGGCGATGCTGCAGCTCGCCCGCGAAAATGAGGTGCCGATTTGCGGGAAAGACTTCAAGACCGGCCAGACCTATATGAAAACCCTGCTCGCGCCCGGGTTCAAGGCGCGTATGCTGGGCGTGCGCGGCTGGTTCTCGACGAATATTCTAGGGAATCGGGATGGAGAGGTACTAGAAGATCCAGGGTCGTTCAAGACCAAGGAAGAGACCAAGCTTTCCGTTCTCGATCAGATCCTTCAGCCGGGCCTCTACCCTGAGTTATACAAAGACCTATATCACGCGGTGCGAATCAACTACTATCCTCCGCGCGGCGATGCCAAAGAGGGCTGGGACAACATCGACATTTTCGGGTGGCTGGGCTATCCGATGCAGATCAAGATCGATTTTCTATGCCGGGATTCCATTCTGGCCGCGCCGCTGGTACTCGATCTGGTTCTTTTCCTGGATCTCGCTCAAAGGGCAGGAATGAAGGGCATTCAGGAATGGCTGTCTTTCTATTTCAAAGGGCCGATGACCGCCCCGGGCCTGTATCCGGAGCACGATATTTTCATCCAATTAATGAAGCTGAAAAACACGCTTCGTTGGATGAGGGGTGAGGATCTGATCACGCATCTCGGTCTTGAGTACTACGACTAAGACGCAGCCGGGGTTCAGCCGTCTAATAAGTAGGTGATTCCATGCCCCGGGCCACTTCCATCGTTCGTAGGAGCGCGAAACCGAAGAGATCCAGCAGAGTCGAGCCGCCCGAACCCAAGAAAAGAATTCTGGTGATTGGCGGTACTCACTTCATAGGCCGCCACTTGGTCAATGAGTTGTTGCGGGCGGGCCATGAAGTATACGTTCTACACAGACGGCGCCGTCACTCCTTTGGAAAACGGGTCCGAAACCTAGTTGCGGACAGGAATGACGCCGCCACGGTGCGGAAAGCTGTCGGCGCCATCCGGTTCGACGCGGTGTACGACAATGTTTACGATTGGGAGCGCGGGACGACCGGCGCCCAGGTGGAAGCCACTGCCCAGATTTTTGACGGGAAGGTGGGGCGCTATGTCTTCATGTCGAGCGTGGCTGCCTATGGCGATGGACTAAACCACCACGAGGGCGATGCGCTCGCGCCGGACGATCACCCGAACCCCTACGCCCGCAACAAAGCTGTCAGCGAACGAGCGCTGTTCCGCATGCACCAGCGTTCCGGGTTCCCGATTGTGACATTGAGGCCGCCGTTTGTCTACGGTCCGGGCAATCCGTTTTACCGCGAGGCGTTCTTTTGGGATCGTTTCCGCGCAGAGAGGCCGATAATTCTTCCGAGTGAAGGGCACCGCTTAATGCAATTCATTTACGTGAATGACTTGGTTGAGCTAGCCATCAAAGTAGTGGAGTTGCGGAACGCGGTTGGCCACGCATTCAATACCGCCAATCCGCGGCCGCTCACGCAGCACGAATTGATTCTGGAGTTGGCCAGAGCCGCTCAAGCGAAGGAGCCGGAGATCGTCTCGATTCCGAGGGAACTGATTCGCCGCGCGGGTGGTCAGGCGATCGGCGAAAATCTGTATTTCGGGTACTACTACGACGTACCCGCGATCACCCAGATCATCACCAAGGCGCAGCGCATGCTCGCGTTCAAACCGACAGATTTCGCGGTGGGGCTGAGGGCGACGTATCGGGCGTATCTCAAGAAGCGCGGTTTTCCGCGTCCCGATTTTACGTTTGAGGATGAGTTGCTGAGCCGTTTCTCGGTGCAGATGCATAGTCCGCGATCGGCGTGAGTAGCGCCGCACGTAGGGCGGATCCATTGACATCGACGCCGGCAAATTGCGTCTATTGGTTTAATTCCCCGTGAGCAAACGCCTCCTCCTATTTGTTGGCATCTTCGATTTGTTGGCATTGCTCATTCTCAATCCGCACATAGATAGATTCTCTGGCGGATACCTTGCCATCAGTACGGTGCTCGCCATTATTCAAGCTGTTGTGAGCCAGCGATTCGCAACGTCTGAAGAGATACAGCGGCTTTTTTATGCGAAAGATATCGATCCATCCTGGGACAAATGGGTTGCGCTTCTCGGCGTAAGTGAGCTTGCGGTTTTTTTCGAATACTCACATTGGCGTCCAGTTCCACAACTTCTGCTGCCCGGCCTGCAAGCTATTGGTTTACTTCTCTGCTTTTCGGGGACAGTTTGGCTCCTTTGGGTTGACTCCTACCTGGTTCGAGAATTCCCGTCTCACCATCGACGTGCCCTCCCGATGACCACCGGCCCATATCGGTACGTCCGTCATCCTAGGTACGCCGGGTTACTCGCGACACGGCTGGGTCTTCCGTTGGTATTCGGCAGTATTATCGGCTGGGTTCTTGCTGTCGCCTGGTTTGTTCTAATACGACGTCGCGCCAACTTAGAAGAACGATATCTGGAAAGCAAATTCGGGCGCATTTATAGCGACTATGCCCGGCATGCGGTCGGCATACCTTAAAAACCCTGGCGGACGAGGTCCAATAAAAACACCATTTTAGAGACAATCGAATTCTACTTCTTGCGGGTGAACGTGCCACAATCCACCTCCTGAAAAGTGCCGGGTTGAGCGTTATGAAGGGCGGCAATAATCAATGGCAAATGGTGCTTGAGGATGTCCCATTCAACAGAGGACAACGCCACGATAGCGATCCTGCGCCCGGTAAGGTTTTGCTCGTAGGTGAGCGTTTGGTCGCCAGTTAAAAAGATTTCGATGCCGTTCTCTTCGGCCGTCCGCAAGAGTTCGCCATTGTTAAGTCCAGTCCAGCCCTTATAGGTGACAGTGAAAACTTCATGAGGGCCGAGTTTGGTTCGCAAGCGATGGGCAAGATTTTCGTCAAGCAATACCTTCATGGATTGAGTTGCTCACGATTGGCGTGAGCAAACTCGATCAGGCGCTTGATTTGGGCGACGGAAAGCGAAGGCCAATCCTCGTGGATATCTTCAATGGTGCTGCCCATATTGAAGCTGTTCACAATGCCGTCAGGCATGATGCGCGTGCCGCGCACAACGGGACGTCCCGAAACCTTGCCCGGAACTTGCTCAATTAGTTCGCAAGCTGTCCAGTCGATGCCCGCATGTGTGTCTAGCTTTGGCATGTTCGTACCTCTCTTTATCGTAGCTTTTTAGTCCCACTCAGCCTTATTCGCCTCACCATGGGAAGTTACGCCCCGGGCGGGGCAAAACCTTAAGACTTCCTACGATAGGGCCGATAAATTCCAGTAGGCGTGTCAACGGTGTATTGTTCTCCGAGGTTCATGCGGTACCCGCCATGCTGCCCTGACAAATGGTGTAACAGCCTTCCTGATCGAATATTTTCAAGTAATCGGCTCAGAGCAGTTTCCATGTGGCCTTTGGTTCTCGTCGGTTTGCTCTGGGGGCTGCGGCCGGCCGAAGCAGCGCTCGATCCGAGCCTCGCAATCAGTCAATACGTTCACAGCGTATGGCAATCGGATGCCGGATTACCGGAAAACTCTGTGCTTGCGATCGCACAGACGCACGACGGATACCTCTGGCTAGGAACTGAGGAAGGACTAGTCCGATTTGACGGGGTGCGGTTTACGACCTATACCAAGAGCGCTTTTCCCAGACTGCGCAGCAATCAGATTTCGGCACTATTAGTGGATCACGAGGGGAGACTCTGGGTGGGTACCCGCGGAGGCGGTGTAAGCTGCTTGCGCGACGGCGAGTTTATCCAAACAAATTTAGAGGCTGAGCTATCCAGCTACTCCGTTCTTGCTCTCTACGAAGATCCGCTTGGCTCACTTTGGATCGGAACTGACGGCAATGGCTTGGTTCGAGTTCGGAATGGACGTACCCGCGTATTTACGCACAGCGACGGTCTGGCGGACAACGCTGTCTTCTCGATTGCGAGTGACGCGCAGCGTACTCTCTGGGTCGGTACTCATAACGGCTTAAGCCGGCTCGAGGGAGATCGTCTGACAACTCTCCATCTTCACGCTGAGCTTGGAAGCGATTTTATTCGCTCGGTCCATGTCGATCGAAGCGGGCGCGTGTGGGTTGGTTCGAACGGCGGTGGACTGGGCCGTATTACAGCGGACAAGATCGAACACTATACCCAGAGAGACGGACTCACCGACGATACAGTATCGGCGCTCTACGAAGATTCGGCGGGAGCACTGTGGATAGGCACCATGAATGGAGGGTTGGATCGTTTATGGAACGGGCAGTTTAGCCACTTCACTCAAAGGGACGGGTACTCCGGGGGCGGAGCTCAAGCGATCCTCGAAACACGGGATGGAAACTTGTGGGTCGGAAGCACTGACGGCGGGTTGAATGTGTTGCGCCAAGGAAAGCTTGTCACTCTGTCGAAACAGGAAGGGCTGGTGAGCGATGTTGTGCTCCCCGTTTATAAGGACAAAGAAGGCAAGATTTGGATCGGCACGGATTCAGGGCTCGAGTGTTGGGACGGCCGCAATCTGACCCTGTATACGAAGGCGGAAGGGCTGCCCGATAATCTGATCTTTTCGGTCATTCAAGACAGCAAGGGCACGATTTGGGCAGGCACGCGTCACGGTCTCGCCTATTTTGATGGCCGCCGCTTCCAGACTATCGGTCCGGCTGCCGGTTTGCCCACCGACTTCATCCTCTGTACCTACGTCGACCACAACGGCAAGCTGTGGGTTGGAAGCCGGGGAGGTCTCAGCGTTCTGAACGGAGACCGCTTCACTACTTACACGACGCAAGACGGTCTTACCGACAACTTCATACAGGCCATTTACGAAGATAGTTCCGGTGTGCTTTGGGTAGGAACCAATCACGGCGGACTGAATCGCTTTGAGCACGGCAAATTTTCGAGAGCTTACGACAGCCTCGCAAAAACCACGATTTGGACGCTGAATGGCGATTCCGATGGCGCGCTCTGGATCGGTACGAACGGAGCAGGCCTGATTCGTTTCAAGAACGGACGATTGACGACTTATAGCAGCGACAAAGGACTTCCGGATGACGTAGTTTTCGCAATTCTCGACGATGGTTTGGGCCGGTTGTGGATGAGCTCGAACAAAGGCATTTTCTCGGTCAGCAAACGCCAGCTCAACGAATTTGCCGACGGCAAGATCGGATCGATTCAATCACAGAGTTTCGGGACAACAGATGGCATGAAGAGCCGCGAATGCAACGGCGGTTTTCAACCGGCCGCTTGGCGTTCAACCGATGGCTGGCTTTACTTCCCTACCATCCACGGTTTAACCATACTTAACCCATCCAGCGTTCAGACTGAGCCGCCGCCGCAGAATGCACTGCTTGAGCGCATTGAAATCAACGGGAAGAACGTTCGGCTGATCCAGCCGCAATCGATTCCGCCTGGTAAGGGTCAGCTCGAAATTACTTTCACTGCGCCTGATTTCCTCGACTCGCGCAACCTGGCGTTCCGCTACAGACTGGAGGGGTTTGACCCCGATTGGATTCAGGCGGGCAGTCGAAGAGTTGCGTACTACACCAACATCCCTCCGGGCGCGTATACCTTTCACGTGATCGCCTGTACGGCATCAAACGTCTGTAGCAACGAGGCGCGAAGCCCGGTGCTTACGCTCGAGCCTTACTTTTACCAGACCAAACTCTTCCTTGGCTTACTACCCATCCTGGCCGGAAGCTTAGCGTTCATGTTACATAAGCTGCACGTGCGACAGTTGTGTGCCCGGGAAAAGGCGCTAGTGGCAACTGTCGAAGAACGCACCAGAGAATTGAGGAAATCCCGCGACGAATTAGAGATCCGCGTCCAGGAGCGAACGAAGGAACTCATGGAATCAAATCGGTCGCTTGAATCTGAAATCGGGGTGCGCAGGGTTGCCGAACAGCGAGCAGAGGCCGCAAATCGAGCCAAAAGTGAATTCCTCACCAACATGAGTCATGAGCTCCGCACGCCTCTCAACGGAATTATGGGAATGACGCAGATCGCCCTCACGACGGACCTCACGGATGAGCAACGCGATTATCTCGAGATCACGAAAGCATCTGCTGATTCGCTCTTAACGTTGGTGAATGACATCCTCGATTTTTCAAAAATCGAAGCGAGAAAGTTGAGGGTTGAACATCTTCCGTTTAAGCTGTCGGCCTGTTTGGAAGAATCAACTCAGCCACTCGCTTATCGCGCGCTCCAAAAGAAGTTGTCTCTCAGGGTGCAAATTGCTCCGGATGTGCCGACTGCTCTGGTCGGCGATGCCGCTCGATTGCGGCAGGTGTTGGTAAATCTGATCGACAATGCGCTCAAATTCACTGAGCGCGGAGAAATCGTGCTTTCGGTAGTGGCGGAGGAAGTCTCCGAGGAACGCACTACGTTGCATTTCTCGATTGTTGACACAGGAATCGGCATTCCAGAGGACCGGCAGCGCGCGATTTTCCAGGCGTTCGAGCAAGCGGATACCTCGTCCACACGGAAATATGGTGGTACGGGTTTGGGGTTAACCATCTGCTCTGAACTGGTAGCTCTCATGGGCGGACAGATCTGGGTCGAGAGCAAAGTCGGCGTGGGCACTGCATTCCATTTCACCGCCCGATTTAGTGTGCCAGCGTTTCACCCGAGAACTCCCGGGGATGTGTGCCACGCGGGAACGGTTTAAGGTCTCGGACTTACCTTCAAACTCGCTCTCGCGCCCGATAAGGATCTTGAACGTCGCTTCAGTAGTAACGACCGACGAGGCTACTTATCTACGGAGGATTCGAGGAGTTATGAAACGTGCACTTTGCCTGCTGGTTATCGCCGTTGCGGGTTGTTGGGAGGGGTGGAGCGAAGGACGGCCTTCCGGTGAGAGCGCGAAGCTCGCCAACGAGCTCGCGACCGTCGATCCGGCGGCGAATGTCGATGTGATCGTGCAGTACAAGGTTCCCCCAAGGGATAGACATTTTGACCGCGTGCACGCCCTAGGCGGCACGGATAAGAGGCGATTTCTGAAGATTCCCGCCGCGGCATTCAAAGTTCCAGCAAGCGCATTGCATGATTTGGCGAATGATCCTGAGGTGGCGTATATATCTCTCGACCGCAAGGTTAGAAGCCACTTGGATCTAAGCGCAGCCGCAATTGACGCCGCCACCGCGTGGAGTTCAGGTTATACCGGTACGGGTATTGGGGTTGCGGTAATTGATAGCGGGATTAATGGCAAAGTGCAAGACCTCGGCAATTCCAACGGGCAAACCGATCCAGCGCACACCCGGATTGTATACGCCGAGAATTTTCTGACGCCTGCTACAAATCCTAACGGAAACCCCAACCCAGCCCATTACCAGACGAATGACGGATACGGCCATGGCACGCACGTGGCGGGGATCATCGCGGGCAACGGTTTTCTGTCGAGCGGCGTAAATGCTACCACGACATATAAAGGCATTGCTCCGACCGCCAACCTGATCGACCTTCAGGTTCTGGATGCGAATGGCGAGGGCCAGGATAGCACGGTGATTGCTGCTATCGAAGAAGCGATTAATCTGAAGAGTACCTACAACATCCGTGTCATCAATCTATCGCTTGGGCGTCCTGTATACGAGAGCTTTGCGTTAGACCCACTGTGTCAGGCCGTGGAACAAGCGTGGAAGGCGGGCATCGTCGTAGTGGTTGCTGCCGGGAATGATGGCCGGGACAATTCAGTGGAGAACGGCGGCTATGGAACGATTAACGCTCCTGGTAACGATCCGTATGTTCTGACGGTCGGCGCAATGAACGCCAAATTTACGCCATTTGCCGGAGATGACGTAATCACAACTTACACCTCGCGAGGGCCGACGATGGTCGATCATATCGTAAAGCCCGACATCGTGGCGCCAGGCAATCACATTTCTTCATTGCTGAACAATAGCGCGTATCTGCCAAAAACATATCCGCAGAACATCGTAAATACTCTTGTATATGAAACACAGGGCGGCGGGCAGAGTTATTTGATACTGAACGGCACGAGCATGGCAACCGGGGTTGTAAGTGGCGCAGTAGCTGATCTCCTGAGCGCGAACGCGAATCTTACTCCCGACCAGGTAAAAGCTGTTTTGATGCTTTCGGCCACCAAACAATTTCGCACATATAACGATGCATATTACAGTTTGGCTGCCCTGAGTTATGGACAGAACGCCCAACTGCAACAAGCTCAACAGCAACTCCAGCAGGCGCAAGGCCAGATCAATCCCACCGCCAGCCAAGCCGCAAATGCGCAACAGCAGGCTGCCCAAAAAGCCGCGCAAGCCCAGACGGCCGCTACCAATTACAACACGGCAGTGCAGCAGACCAACGCAGTGGCTGCCCAGCTGGCTACAGCACAATCAAACTTTAACTCCGCAAACGCGGCCTATACTCTTGCGAACCAGCAACTGGCGACTGCCAACCAAGCAGTAACACAGGCCCAGGCCGCGGTGCAGTCAGCACAGCAGGCACAAGGCGCGGCGGGTAACGGAACTGGAAAAACCGCTGCTCAAGCAGCATTGAGTCAAGCCCAAGCCAATTTGAACGCAGCGCAAACCGCACTCCAGGCGGCGAACAACGTTGCCCATAACGCGCAGAATGCGCTCAATCAAGCCCAAGGCGCACTGAATCAGGCACAGAACAATGTCAACAATGCCAACAATCAGGCACAGCATGCTTTGAACGCCATGGATCAGGCAAATGCCGATTCCTCGAATGCAGCGCAGGCGGCAGCAACCGCGCAAGCGGCGGCCCAGACAGCAGCCCAAACCCTCGCGGCATCGCAAAACCTGGTTACGTCTCTCGAGGTTCCTGCCGCGACCATGCAATCTCAACTGCAGCAAATGCAGAGTGATTCGACTCAGTATACGGACACTCAATATGATGTGTTTACTGTCGGCGCGGGGTATTTGAATCTGAAAGCCGCGTTGGCGAATGTTTCGAATGCCCCGAGCGGTTTTGCACTCTCGCCGGTTGCCTATGTCGATCCCGCGAGCGGTCAGGTATACGCCAGCGCTAATTACGCTGGTCTATGTCAAAGCTCAGGATCCGGTTCTTCGTCCAGCGCCGTTTTGGGCGGCAGCGACTTGTGCACGTCTTCGGTTGCCAATCTAACTTCACTTTGGCAATTTGATGCAGGCAATCAGATCGACTCCACGAGTTCCGTCGTCTCCGGAACGAAATGTCTCTGGGGAGCGGGTTCGGTTTGGGGCTCGGCGGCTTTCACTTCGGGTAGCTCAACCGTAGCGGGAAGCAAGTGCTTGTGGGGCGCGAACTCCATCTGGGGCGCAAGTTCCACTCAGGCATTCAAATGTCTGTGGGGCGCCGGTTCCATCTGGGGTGCAAGCGCCAGCGGTGCAGCAAGTACAGATAGCGCGAGCAACGTCTTAGCGACTGGAGACACAAATTAGCCAGCGGGTAAACGATACCCGCTCACATTGAGCGCTGACTACTCGTTCTGAGACTCACTAGAAGTTTTGTCGAATGGAACGATGGTCGGTGCTCAACACGATGTCACAACCTCGTACAGTTGCCTCCAGTTCGTGTGCTCGGATCATTGCCACTACATCTGTTATCGACGGCGAGATTGGC
>JAFASD010000490.1 GCA_019244945.1 Acidobacteriaceae bacterium
GAAGCTGTCGGATCGAGCGATGTAGCGCGCGCGACATCGTAGAACGGCTCGCTCGCGGCCAGTCGCTTAAGAGCGACTTCCGCTTTGCCGCGATCATCGGTGGCAATCATTTCCAGATACTCGCGTTTGGGCGCGACAAGCGACCGCAAGCTTGCGTCCCTCTTTTCTGGTCTTACGCCTTGCTCGGGATGAACGCCAATCCAGTGATCCGCGACGTTGAATCCGTTCACTTGAACGGAGGGCATGTGGCATGCGGTGCAGCCGGAAGAGGGGTTGACCGGGCAGATGGATGCGTGCCGCGGACTCGCGGCGGCGTGGCAGTTGAGACAGGTCTTCATCGCCCGTTCGGCGATGTTGAACGACGGTGCATCGCGATGCGGGTCGTGGCAATCCGTGCAAGTGATGAGGCCGCCACTCTGCCGGAAGCATTCGGAGTGCTGAAGGGCAGGAACCTGGCTCGACACCAGCAGATCGCCAGGCACGGGGTCAGCGTGATTGATATTGCTCAGGCCGGTATGGCATTGTGCGCATATCTCGATCGATTTCGGGCCCGCGAGCGATGCGGGTCGGATAGGCTCGCGGCCGCCATCCGTCAGCGACTCAACGTGATCGGCGGCGGGTCCATGGCAGCTTTCGCAGCGAACGCCGCCCACCGTCCCTGCGCCCGACGTGCCGGGCTGTCCATGGCAACTCAAGCATTTCTGTTCGAAAGCAGGGCTAAGTACGCGGCCTAACGCGGTTTCCAAGCTGACTGGTTTTTCTGTCTGAAATCCGGGTGAAAGAACAAGACTTGAACTGTGAGGAGAGTAAGCGTAACGAGCTTCGATCAAGGCCGGTCGCGCGAGCGGGATTCCATCTAACTCACGAATTCGTGCCAGAAAGCTGATGCCATGGCGTTTTCCGCCGATAACAGTCTCCACAGGCAATACTGTTTCGGCGGCGTGCGGACCCGCAACGCTGAATTGCAATTTGCCGCCGGAGGCGCGCACTTCGTAGACTAAGGCGGGATCAGGGCCTTCGACTTTCTTCTCGTCGAATTTGGCAGGCAAGGGGAGTGTCGAGGCCGCATTCCACGTCTTTGCCATTGCAGTGGCGCCCTGTGTGTTGGCAATGTCTTTGTGGCATTTCGCGCAGACCTCGGCGCCTGCGTAGCGCGATGTTCCTGAATCTGCCGCGAAGCAGAGCGCCGCTGCAACCGGCAGCGCCGCAATGGCGCACCTCATCTGCAGGAAGCGAAGCAGAGCGGACAATTACTCTCTTATATCAGGGCCAAATCGAACGCGCTTACCGCAAGCCGTCTACTCGCAGCGAAACGAAACTCACCTCGAGCGGTACATTCTCTCTCGCCTGGATGTGCAACAATACCTGCCAATCCGAGGGGATGGTTCGGTTCCTTGAAGCAGTGCGCAATCGATCATATACCGGCCGCATGCGTTCCGGATCGCAGAAGAAGTCACCCACGCCCGCTGTGCCGGCGCTGGTAAGTCCGGCGATCAATAACTGACGCAGACCGGACGGCATGCGCGCCATCCAGATGAGCCCATAATCCTCGAAACCACTTCCATTGAGAGAACGATTGTAGGCTTTGCGTTCACCGGGTAGGGGTTGTGCATTCGTTATCGCCTCATGTTCCATCGTGAAGTTCGCTTGTCCCAGGCTTTGTCGCACCCACGAACTCAGTTGCGGCGCACCGAGCAGAATCAAGTGAACGTTGCGCGCCGCCCCCCAGTTCAGGAAACGCGCCTGGGTCAGACGAAGAGGACGGTCGATATGGCCCATTAACTGGCTCAGATTGAACGCGGATACCGCCTCGCCCATGCCGGTGTAATCTTGGTCCGCGAGGCTTAGGAAGTGAAAAGGATAATCGGCTTGGACGTCGTTGGCCGCCGGATTCAAGGTTTTTTCGAGTTCGGCAGGGACTCGCGCGTTCAGGGTCGAGGGCCAAATAGGCGCTGTGGGATTGTTGCTCCCGACGTAAAGCAACAATCGAGGATTACTGAGAGCGATTTCCGTTTCGTGCACGCTGTCGATGCCGATTGGCCCCAGCAATTCGCGGTAAAACGCGTAGCGCGAATCGGCTTTTCGAGAGGCGCTCGACATCAAACGCGCCGACATCACTCCGAGCCCCCAGCTAAGGCAGATGATCAATAGCAACAGGGTGCTTCTCGGGAAGTGGCGACGCGCCCCTGCATGGAAGCCGAACGGACTAACCCCGCCTGGGCCGTTCAGGGCGGGGCTGTTAAACTCGGCCACCGCGACGACTCTGGCGGATTCGTCCAGCCCGAGGAATTCCGGAATGTAAGATCCGGCAGGAATCTCAATGCGGAAAGCAGGGCTTCGATCGCACTCTGAGTAGTACTGCAGAAGGCGCCTGCGAACATCGCTCGCGGTCACTCGCACGATGGAGTCGCCGCCGGTATCGTACGAGGCGTCGCGGCTGAAAACCTCAATCCCGAGGCTGCGCTCTTTCAGCCGCTCCCATTGTCCGGCAAGCGCGCATTCCACTACATGAGTGAGGAACTCCTGGCTTCTTCGGCTGCCCTTGAACGTAGCGGAATTCAGGATGTCGCTAAGATGCGCTCGAATAATGTGGGCGTGAGGTAAGGCTTCCGCGATCCTCGCTATCGCGGCTTCATGACTCGCCTGATCACGTTTGCCTGCCACGGCCCCGATTCCCGCCAGAGCATATCACAGTCTTTTTCAAAGAAAACCGGCCTGGAAGATCGTCGGGTTCCGCTCCTTAACCGAAAAGTACTTCCCGTTAGGACGGTTAAATCCACGTAGTTAAACATATAAGGTCAACGTTAGTGACGTATCTATCCTTGTGCAACAGCTTTCGAACCTGTATCTTCTACGCAGTTTGACAGTCTTGCCTTGCCTCAGCCTCGGAGCGACCTCCGAACGGCAGGGGCAGTGTGCGCATAGTTTGATTGGGGGTGGACAAAATGAAGAATCTTGTTAACGCTCGGGTTTTCTTCTTTACGGCGATAGTTCTTGTTTGGGCACTGGCCCCGCAGGCCAGTTTTGGTCAAAACGTTTACGGATCTGTCGCCGGAACCATTACAGATCCGAGCGGATCTGTAGTTGCGGCCGCCAATGTCACTTTGACAAACCTCGAAACCGGTGAAACGCACAGCATGCAAAGTACCGGAGCGGGTGAGTATACGTTCGTCAATGTCCTTCCGGGGCGCTACAAGGTTGAGGCCGAAAAGACGGGCTTCAAGAAGATCATCCGAGAGCCCATCATTGTCGAGGTCGAAAGCGGACTGCGCGTCGACATCGCGCTGCAAGTCGGCGCGGTCAATCAGACGGTCGAAGTGACGTCTGAGGCGCCGCTGCTCCAGCCGGAGACAAGCTCGTTGGGGCAAGTTGTTGAGACGCGAACCGTAACTGAGCTGCCGCTGAACGGGCGCAATCCCCTGGCGCTAGTCGCTTTGAGTGCCGGAGTCGTGCCACAAGGCCAGCCCTCGGCCGGCAATTCCTCGACAGGAAATCCAGTAGGCGCCAACCCATTCGCCGCCGGTGATTTCCAGATCGGCGGCGGCCAGGCTGGGCAGAGCCAAATTCTGATCGATGGCGTGCCCACCAACGGAGCCTACCTGAATGTCGTCACCGTTATTCCGACGCAGGACGCCATTCAGGAATTTAAAGTGCAGACAAACAATCTTGGCCCGGAATTCGGGCGATTCGCCGGCGGCGTCATCAATCTCTCGACTAAGTCGGGCACCAACTCCTTCCATGGCTCCGCCTACGAATTTCTGCGCAACAAAGTCCTGAATGCGAATGACTTCTTTTCAAACGAAGCCGGCAACCCACGCCCGCCGTTCACCCAGAATCAGTTCGGCGTGAACGGTGGCGGGCCTGCTATCAAGGACAAGCTCTTCTTCTTCTCAACCTATGAAGGCTACCGGCAACGCAAGGGAAACGTACTGACCACTTGGATGCCCACTGCCGCGGAGCGCATGGGCGATTTCTCGGGAATCGGCTCGAGCGGCACGGGCTCCGTGCTTCCCATTTACGACCCGACAACCAGTGCGAATTGCACCTCTACAGCGGCGGTCTGCCGAACTCAATTCCCCGGCAACGTCATTCCGACGAACCGGCTCGATCCGACGGCGCAGGCGCTTCTCAGCTACTTCCCTTTGCCGAACTCATTCGGTAATCCCTCCGGTAACTTCGTCGAGAATTATCCGACCGGCGGCAATGTGAACCAAATTAACGAACGCGTCGACTATGACATAAGCGAGAAACAGAGAATTTTTGCGCGCTATACGCGTTCGCATGTATTGTCGCTTCCCGACGCTCCGTTCAGCGACGTCTGTAGCGACCGCTGCACCGAGAATACGGTCACGAACCGGGCTGGATTCGGCGACACCATCACGATTTCGCCCAAAACGGTGGTCGATATACACCTGGGCTTCACGCGTTACGTTTACTTGCGAACACCTTTGAGCCAAGGCATAGACCTCTCGAAATTCGGTCCTAACTGGGCCGCGTTAACGCCGGATTTGACTTACACTCACATCCCGACGGTTTGCGTTTCGCAGGTGCCCGGCGACAACCGCTGGGGCAACGGCAGTTGGTGCTCGGCAGGAACGGGCAGCGGCATCGGCGCCTGGGATAACACTTACAGCATCGAGCCCTCGATGACTCACCTCATAGGCTCCCACAATCTCAAGCTTGGCGGAGAAGTCCGCATTCTCCAAAATAACTACTATCAGAGCAACGATCCTGCCGGCTTATTCCAATTCGATGCCGGAATGACATCGGCCAACCCAAACAACGGCAAGCAGGCGGGAACTCTGACCGGGAACGGCGGCGATGGCATGGCTTCGTTCCTGCTCGGGTATGGAAGCAGCGGCAGCACCACGGAGCCCGCGCAAACGGCCGACCAGAACAGATATTGGGCACTCTACTTCAACGATACGTGGCAGGCAAGCCACAAACTGACGCTCAATTTAGGAGTTCGCGCCGATTTTCAAGGGGATTGGACGGAGCGATACAACCGAATAGTTGTCTTCAATCCCACCGAAACAAGCCCCATCGCAGCCCAGGTGGGCATCCCCACTCTCAAAGGCGCGTATGACTTGGTCGATTCTCAGCAACATCCGAGCCGGACCGCATTCCCCTCTTGGAATCACGTCAGCCCGCGTATCGGACTCTCGTACCAGCTCGATCAGAATACGGTCATTCGGACCGGCTATGGCATCTTCTATCTACCGGTGGATGTCCGCTGGGATGATGCGCCTCACAACCTTTTCATTAATTCGATCAACACCAACTGGGTTACCGCGCAGGCCAACGGAGTTACACCGGAAAATCCCATATCCAATCCGTTCCCCCAGGGAGTTGCTGCACCTCCCGGACGTAATCCGGCTTTTATCAATGTGCAGGGAGGCGGGAATTCCGCCCCGCTAAGTAACTACTTGGCTCCTTACGTCCAACAGTGGAATTTCGACATTCAGCGCCAGTTGCCCGCAGGCACTCTTGTCGATATCGCCTATGCCGGCTCGAAAGGCACGCATCTGCCGATGCATAACCAAGACCTGGACCAATTGCCTCCACAGTATGTCCCAACGAATGCGGCTCAGGTGGCGGCCCTGACAGCTCTGGTTCCGAACCCGTTTTACGGAATCGTGCAGAACGGGGGCAGTCTCAGCAGCAGCCCTACCATCAAAGCCGCCCAGTTGCTGCTGCCTTATCCGCAGTACGACGACGTTGGTGAGGCTGAGGTCGACGATCGCGATTCCAGTTACAACTCCATGCAGTTGAAAGTTCAGAAACGCTTCGCTGCGGGAGCGCAGTTGCTCGCCACTTACACGGTTTCTAAACTCATCGATAACACCAACTCCGAAATCAATTGGCTGGAGGCCGCTTCTCCTACTTGGGGCGACTCTAATGCCTATAACCTCCACAGCGCGCGCAGCCTGGACGGATTCGATGTTCCACAGCGGCTGGTAATCGCCTCTGTACTCGATCTGCCATTGGGCAGGGGCCGCAAATTCGGCTCGAATATGAACAAGTTTGCCGACGCCTTGATCGGCGGATGGGGCGTGGACACCATCATCACGTTCCAGAGCGGATTCCCGGTCATCATTGGCGGCTGCCCGGGCAAACTCAGTAACTCCGGCATTCCCAATGTCGGCTGCGCTCTTGCCGACAGGATTGGGCAGGAGAGTCTGACCAGTGGCCCTCTGGACGCAAAACTCGCGCACTGGTTTAACACTGCCACTTTCGTCGCTCCTACGGACTATAGCTACGGCAATGATTCACGCACGGAGCCGAACATCCGCGACGACGGGGTGAAGAACTTCGACGTCGGAGTGTTCAAGAACTTTAAGATGCCCCCAGGGGAGCGGACCGAGCTGCAGTTCCGTGGAGAGTTCTTCAACGCCTTCAATCGCGTGCAATTCAACCCACCCAATACCAGCTGTTGCGGCGGGGCCAGCTTCGGCCAAGTGACGGGGCAATACAACCTTCCGCGTCTTATACAATTCGCGCTAAGATTGAGCTTCTGAAATATCGTCGCGTCATTGCGCTCGGAGCGGCCTTTATCGCTTCATGGATCGCCCCCCGCGCCGTACGTTCTCAGACCCCCGACGAAAAGATTGAACGGTCGTTTCGCGTCGGCCAACAGGCGTTGCAGCGAGGCGAGTTCGCCCAAGCAACCGAAGATTTCAAGAAGGTTCTCCAACTCGATCCAGGGCTACTCGAGGCGCAGGTTAACTTAGGCCTGGCATATCAGGGCCTCCTGGAATACGGCGAGGCCACGCGCTATCTCGTAAAAGCTCTTCGTGAAAGGCCGAATCTGCTTGGGCCGAATGTGATTGTCGGAATGGACTATCTCAAACTTGGCTCTCCTGAGAAGGGCATTCCGTTCTTGCAGGCGGCGTTGAAACTCGATCCCTCGAATCGTGATGCCCGGGAGGCGTTGGCCTCGAGTGAGCTCGCGCAGAAAAAGTTCGGGAGTGCGGCTGAGCAGTTCCGCCGCACCGCCGATCTCAATCTCGATAAGTCGGAAGCGTGGTTCAAGCTCGGACACGAGTACCTGGATTTGGCTGCTCGCCTGGCTTACAGAGGCGCGCATCTGTATCCTGACTCGGCATGGGGACATCGCTTTCTCGGTGATCTACTCTTTGAGCGCAGTCGCTGGCAAGACGCGGTAGACGAGTATCAGAAGGCGCTCGCTGCTGAGCCCCAACAGCCCGGCTTGTACGCGGCCATCGGTCAAGCCTGGTTACGAGCGCAAAAGTTCGAACAAGCCGAGGCAGAGTTTCAGAGTGAGCTTCATTTGGACCCAAACAGTGAAGCGGCATGGCTGGGCATGGCATATCTCCAGCTCGCCCGGAATCGACCTGCGAGTGCTTTTGAAGACCTCGAAAAAGTTCAGCAGATTTCTCCGGAGTTTCTGGCCGCGCAACGGGAGTTTCCGTGGAAATCCGTTGAAGACGCAATTGCCGATTGGCGGCAACAGCTATCGAAAGCAGGTCGAGGAGACCAATCGGAGCAGGACCCTTGCAAAACCCATCGCTACTCGCGCTGCATCTCTTCGCTCGAAAGCCGCAAGCATTTGACTGATTCGGAGTGGCTGCTCCTCGGGAAAGCGCGTCTCACGCTGCGGCAATACGGGCCTGCGGCTGACGCCTTAACGCACGTTAGCGTCGCCGCGCCTGAAACCCCTGAGGCCAGCTACTGGTTGGAACGGACCTGGCAGGCACTGGGAGCAGAGACCTATGCGCAGCTCGAGCAATCGTTTCCAGATTCCTGGCGCACTCACCAACTTCGGGCCGAAAGCTATGCCCTACGCGGGAGTTTTCAGCATGCCGTACAGGAGTTTCAGGCGGCTCTGGCGCTGCGGCCCGATGAACCTGAGCTCCATGAAGCCTTCGGAGAACTCTACCTGGAAAACAATGACTTTGGTGCTGCGCAGCGTGAACTGGAGCAAGCGTTGGCACTCGAGCCCTCGCGTGCGCACACGTTGTACTTGTTGGGACGCCTCTACGTGGAAAAAAAGGATAACGAAAAAGCGGTCCCATATCTCGAACGGGTGCTGCGCATTCAGCCGGACTTGGCCGAAGCAAACAGCTTGTTAGGAACGGCGTACTTGCGTCTGGGACAATTTGCCGATGCTATCTCGAAGCTCGAGAAGGCAGCTCCTTCGGACCACTCTGGAAACGTTCATTATCAGTTGTTTGTGGCCTATCGGAAGCTCGGTCAGGCGGACCGCGCGAGGAAAGAACTGCTCCTCTCGCAGGATCTCCGTAAGAGCCATTTAGAACGCGATCAAGCGATGATCATGGGATCGCCGCAACCAGAAACTGAGCCGCAGTAGACGAGCGCTACTCTCCCCTGCCAACCCTGATCAGGCGCGTGTCAGACCTTTGCCGTGGTTGAACAGCCG
>JAFASD010000577.1 GCA_019244945.1 Acidobacteriaceae bacterium
CCGTCGATCGCCCCGGTTTGCCCGCTCCCATAGTGCTGTTTCTGAGTCGGACAAATCTAAAGGAATCTCGGCAGACCACAATTTATCCCCCGAATAACGGACCCACAGTTTGAAAGCGTACGTCCGGAGCCATTCCGGATGCCATGGCTGGCACAGTTCCCAAAGAGTGTCCACGCAGTCCTCTGGCATTGGCGCATCCTCAAGTCCTGAGGTTCTCCGCCACTGCGTTTCCCACAGATATGCCCCGGATATGTGCCCGGGCTTAACAGGTTTCGCCGCCAGTTTCGCGATCCTGCGTATCACGAATTCCACGCATATCGGTTTATCTATGCGTCCAAATAACGAGAAGACAAAAGACGCATATTGTTCCTCGGCTTGCGCTAAATCCCTCAGGAAAGTAAGAATTTCTAGCGAGAACCCATGGCGCGCCGAGCACGAAATCTCTCGAAACAACTCCTTGCGATCGCTCCATCCTCCGACGCCCGGTTTATCCGAAACAGAAAAAATCGCTGGAAGGATGGCAGACAGAGGGCTGCCCGAGTGATCGGAGCAGCGTAAGGCTGCCCATAGCGCGGGAGCGACAAGGTCGATCTTGTCGGGGGCAGATTCCCAAGCCGTCAGGATTGCATCAGCCAGGCTCGGGTCTGCCAAATAGCCGGCAAGAATCAAAGCGCCAGCCATGGAGTCCGTGGCCCTGGGGGGATTCCGCAGAATTTCCGCGAGCTCTCCAACGAGCTTATCTCCGAACCGAGATGCCGCTTGTGCTATCAGATTCTCCAGCCACGAAAAAGTACTGCCCGGATGAAACATGGAAGACAGCACGGCAGCTCCTGCAAATGCGTCCCCGTTTCTGAGACGGGCAAGGAGTACCGACCGCGATAGCGCGATCCCTTTAGTGACAGTGAGAACGTGCTCCGAAACTGTGTTCTCCAATATCGAGAGAGCATCGTCCTGAACCGATGGAGCCTCAAGATGTATGCTGCGGAGCCAGTTCGCAACGCGTCTGCAGATTCGGCTCGATTCGAGCATCATTTCCAGCCGGAATGGAGGATAGTGCAGCTACAAGGCTCGCCGGCAGGCGCTCCGCAGCTAGCTGGATGACGGTCTCGTCTGCTTCATCGTTCGCCAGGGCCCTGCCGAGCACCTCGACCATGTAAGGGTCGAATATCGCGTCCCAAATCGGCTCGTTCCGGGTGAATTCACTGGCTATCGTTTGCGACAATTTCCAATCGAGTATTCGATCATGTCGAAACTCAAAGACATCCCGCTTACCCTGATTCGTGATGTGGCAGACATCGCCGCGCTTCGCGATGTCTTCCAAAGAAGAGAGTGCGTCAGGTTGCAGCCACTCCCTCACTTCTTGCCACGCTGGATGTACTTTCTTCCGGAGAAGCATTTGCCGCGCCAGCTGTGTCAATACGGTTTGGTAACTGGCCCTCAGCCTGTTCGTTACAGCCGCCGAGTCCACCGCAGCCCCGGCGTTAGCCAAACGGGCAAAGATGGACAAAAGAATCGGGTCGTCGCGGAGGCGATGAGCGATGTGGTCCAGCTGACTATCTGAAACGCGATTGTCGGCGAGGCGCTTACGCAAGCACGCAATGGACTCGCCGCGTCGCATCGGTCCCACGCTCACGATGTTCAACCACTTCTCGCCTTCGGAACCGTGATGAAGGTCCGAGAACCGAGACTCCCAGACAGGAACAACGATCTTGAGGTTACTGCACCTTTCAATCCCTTCCGACCATAGGTCTCTAGCCCAGCCGAAGATCTTTCTCAGAATCGCTCCCGGCCGATCCGTACGGTTAGGATCGTCAAGTACTAAAACCAACGGGTGTTCCGTTGAGGCCAGATTCAACGTCCAGTGGCCAGCCGTGTCATCAAGGTATGGATTGAGTTGGCGAAGCGTGAGCGTCACCGCCTCACTCAGGGATCTTGAATCCTGGAGAAAGTCGCCCGGTACCCACAACCCAATCCCGCCGCCCTCGGCGTGACGCTCAAGGAGCGATTGCCCGATTACGGTTTTCCCCACGCCCGGTTTGCCAACTAAAGCCAATAACGGAGCACGTCTAAGAAGCGCGTGTCGTGCCTGATGCCATGCGACTGTTTCGACCAACCCGGAATCCGAGAGACCGAAGCCTCTGTAGCGCGTCAGGCTGATGCGACAAATTTCCTCAAGCAACTCCCGACTTACGTCAACGGACCGAATCCCGAGGGTTTTCTCCCGGACCGGCTGACCCCGTGCGCTATCAAGGAAATCCCGAAGGCGCGATTGCCCGACAAACACGACCTCGACGGAGTGTTGTCTACCAATCGCGTAACCCTCAGCCATGATCTCGTCATCCAATCGCTGGTTTGTGCAAAGATATACGGCGAAGGCGCTCTCCGGCTCGCTCGCCCGCAGCGCCTCTGCTTTCACGCATGCCTTAATTAGGTCGCCGGCTTGGAATGTGTTCCGCGCCTTGTAGATGGGACCAGAGGCCCCGAGAGCATACCACTTTCGCCTCAATTCACCGCGCGCAGCAATGGTAAACGTTGCTGAAACGTATCTGGAAGGATCGGAACCTGGAACTCGAGCAAAGCTATCGACCGGCCCAACGATCGTTTTCCCTTGCGCATTTACCCCCACATGCTCAAGGCACTCGCATTCAGGGTGCAGAGCTCTTAACGCGCGGACACCGAGGATCTCAAACAGTCCTGGATCGGTAACGCCTTCCAACGCTTCCGCAGTAGTCACTTATTCGTTAACGTGATCAGCCAAGAGGCCGATGGGTCCACAACCGAACCAAAGATCCCGAGTTATGCCTTCGATATTACCCGAATCGAGCATTGCTCCTGTGCTTTGCACCGTGATGCGCGTACTTGCGATTGGCACTTAATCATCTGGAGATCGGTTGGCTGAAAAACTTGTTGGAGGCGCGGGGCGGGATCGAACCGCCGAATAAAGGTTTTGCAGACCTCTGCCTTACCACTTGGCTACCGCGCCGTTTACTTGCGTTCTCTTCGCAACATACCATACCAACTCCGCCTCCCGAACACTTCCGCGCTACCCTCAAAGTTAGAAATTTAGCGATGAGACGCATCCTCGTACTGCTCTCCCCTGTACTCTTCATGAATCTTCAATCCCTTGTTGCCGCTTTCCCCGACGCCGCGGAACTCGAGCAGATGGCCGCCCGCTTTGCTCCCACTCCGCTGACCGTCGATGTCTCGCACCTGAACGATGGCGATCGAAAAGCGCTCGCCAAACTCGTCGAAGCCGGCCGGGTGATCGACGATATCTTCCTTCAGCAGTTCTGGAGCGGCGACGAGAAGCTCTATCACCAGCTTCAGCAAGATAGTTCGGCATCTGGCAAGGCACGGCTCCGGCTCTTCCAGATTTACAAAGGCCCCTGGTCGGATCTCGACGAGCACCGCGCGTTCCTGCCGGGTGTTCCGGACCGCAAGCCTCTCGGCGCCAATTTTTATCCAGAAGGGATGACCCGCGAGGAGTTCGAGCACTGGGTGTCCGGGCTTCCTGAAAAACAAGCCGCACTTGCGAAGAGCTTTTTTACCGTGGTCCGCCGCGACGACAAAGGCGAGCTCGAAATCGTTCCCTACTATCGCGTCTACCGCGACGACCTCACCCGTGCCGCGAACGCTCTGCGCCAAGCGGCCGCGCTGACCACGAATGCTTCGCTCAAACACTTTCTCGAGACACGCGCAACCGCTTTCCTGAACGACGACTACTACGAAAGCGATCTGGCATGGATGGATCTCGACGCGCCGATTGATCCGACCATCGGTCCCTATGAAACCTACAATGACGAGCTTTTTGGATACAAGGCTTCCTTCGAAGCCTATATCTGCTTGAAGGATGAAGTAGAGACCGCAAAGCTGCAGGGCCTGTCGAAACATCTGCAAGAGGTTGAGAATAACCTGCCAATCGATCCCGCTTACCGCAATGCGAAGCTCGGCGCGACAACTCCGATTCGCGTTGTAAACGAGGTGCTCTCAGCCGGTGATGGAAATCACGGCGTGCAGAGCGCCGCTTACAATCTGCCCAACGACGAGCGGGTCATCCAGCAAAAAGGCAGTAAGAAAGTGATGCTCAAGAATGTCCAGCACGCAAAGTTCGATACCGTGCTGGTCCCCATCTCGCGCATTGTACTCCCCGAAAACACACGCCCGAATCTAAGCTTTGACTGGTTCTTCACGCACATTCTCGCTCATGAGCTTAGTCACGGAATCGGCCCTCACGAAATCAACGTAAATGGCAGTAAGACCTCGGTCCGGCTGCAATTAAAGGATCTTTACAGCACCATTGAAGAGGCCAAAGCCGATGTTACCGGCCTTTTTATGGTTCAGTATTTCTTCGATAACAACATCTTGCCAGGCGGACAAACAAACGAGAAGAAACTATACGACACCTTCCTGGCTTCGTCGTTCCGCACATTACGGTTCGGCATCACAGAAGCCCACGGCCGAGGCATGGCCCTGCAGTTCAACTATTTTGCAGATCATGGCGCATTTGTCGCTCGACCGGATGGCACATTTGAGGTGAATTATTCCAAGATGAAACAAGCGGTTCGTGATCTTACGCACGAACTGCTCACGCTTGAGGCACGCGGCGATTACGCGGGCGCGCAAAAGCTTCTAGCGGAGCTCGGTGTTATGCGGCCGCAACTCGCCCGGGCCCTCGATAAGTTGAAAGATATTCCTGTCGATATCCAACCAATCTTCGTAACCGCGGATGAACTTACGCCAAGCGGGCGGTAAGATTTTAGAACGCCTGGCGAACCCAGGTTCGTTTGAGCTAACCGAAGCGCTGTTCTTGCGTCTGCTCGGGCTGATCTACCTCACGGCTTTCGCCTCGTTTTGGCCACAGATGGTCGGACTGGTCGGATCGCACGGCATTCAGCCCGCCAACCAAGTCATGCCGGCCATGCGCAGTGAGTTGGGCGCGCGAATCTTCTTCTATCTTCCAACTCTCTTTTGGATCGGCATCAGCGACTCCGCTTTGGTCTGGTTCTGTGTCTTAGGCTGCGCCGCCGCGCTGTTCCTGGTCATCGGATTTTTTCCGCGTTCCGCCGCCGCCACGTGTTTCGTTTTGTATCTCTCGTTAGTGTCGGTGGGACAACCATTCACTGCCTTCCAGTGGGATGCCTTGTTACTCGAAGCCGGGTTCCTCGCGCTGTTTGCAGGGGCGCCGTGGCTTATATGGGCGTATCGCTTCCTTTTATTCCGTCTAATGTTCGAATCCGGCGCCGTAAAGCTTCTGTCGCACGATCCGAATTGGCCCAACCTCCACGCGCTGCGTTTCCATTTCATGACACAGCCGCTACCTAACCCGATCGCGTATTACGTCTATCGCGCACCCACATGGATGCTGGACGCGATGACAGCAGTCACGCTGGTTATCGAATTAATCGCGCCTTTCTTGCTCTTTGGCCCCCGCCGTGTGCGTCAAATTGGAGTCGCTCTGTTGATGTTCCTACAAGTGCTGATCCTCTTAACAGGCAACTACGCCTTCTTCAATCTACTCGCATTGGCTTTGTGTCTCTGGGGTTTGGACGATTCCACTTTTGTCCCGCTTGCATCCATTCTTCGGAAACGAGTCCACCCTATAACGAATCGAATTCGTCGACCTCTGGCGAATACCTCCCTAGCCCTCCTAATCGCGATCGGCGCCATCGAGTTAATCGGCATGTTTAATAGAACCTTCGAAACTCCCGCACGCGGACTAATTCGCCTGATCGCGCCTTTCCAAATCGTAAATACGTATGGCTTATTCGCCGTAATGACCACCACAAGGCCTGAGATTGTCATCGAAGGCTCGAATGATAGAGCGACTTGGAAAGAGTATTCGTTCCGCTACAAACCTGGCGAGTTACATCGCGGCTTACCCTTAGTCGCTCCGTATCAGCCCCGGCTTGACTGGCAGATGTGGTTCGCCGCTCTGGGGACTTATCAAGAGAACACCTGGGTTGCCGGGTTAATGTATCGGCTTCTCCTCGGAGATGCCGGCGTAATCCGTTTGCTGGAAGCGCCGCCCTTCACGAAACCTCCGCATTATATACGCGCTCTGCTTTATGATTATCAGTTCACGACACCCGCAGATCGTGCGAAAACGGGCGCTGTGTGGCAGCGGCAGCTTCGAGGGACGTGGTTCGGTCCCGTTTCTCTAAACGGTCAGTAAGCGTACATCAAAAGACAATCTTCGCTGCGAGCTGAACATTCCGAGGCGCCCCCGTGCCGATTCCCGGCGCTCCATTGAAAACGTCGAGCGTTTGCGTGATCTGACCGAGACCGCTGCTTGCTACCACGTTGCTTGCCCCAATGGGAGCGCCTAACCCGCCGTTAGGCGGAGCGAGATCTCGGAAATTAAAGATGTTGAAGATCTCAGCCCGAAGCTGCAAACTCACTCGCTCAGTGATGTGGGTGGTCTTGAAAATAGAAAAATCGATCTGACGAGTCGGCGCCCCATAATATTCGTTGCGCGGCTGATTCGCATACGTCCCCGCTGCAGGAAGTGCAAAGGCGGACGGATTGAACCAATACACATAGTTCGGCGGGCTCGCCGGAGGCACACCTTGGAACGGATTGCCCACCACTTGGGCGCGATCCGTGTTTTCGCCGGTACCGCTCGTATCTTGTCCAGAGAAGACCGTAAACGGTTGACCAGTGTAGAACGTTAGCAGTGAATTGAGCTGCCATCCACCTAGCAAGGCTTTCCAGCGCGAGGGATCAGAAAGCGAGTAAGTCAGGAATGTAACAAAGGAGTGGCGGACATCATAATCGGAATTACCATAATCGCAACGCAAGCAGTAACTGTTTTGAGGCACGATACCACGATTAAAGGAATCATCATCCTTTGAATGACCGTAAGTGTAGTTCAGCTTCATTCCGAAGCGATGGTAATTTGCCGTCCGAAGCGACACAATCGCGCCATTGTAATATCCGTTGCCCACGGATTGCACTTCGTTGATAGCGGCGAGATTCGGAAATTGGCCCGCGTAAGGACGTGAGCTATTTACTTCGGGCGCGCCGGCCGGAATCTGGTTGATATCGAGCGTAACCGGTAAATGACGGCTAAGACTGCCCGTGTACCCTACCTCCAGAACCGATGAGGAATTGAGTTGGTACTGGACATTGAAGTTCGTATTCTGTGCATATCCCGTTACAAAATGCTGGCTTACCGAGAACGCGCCGTAAGGTGGCGGCGGTACTGTCCCGCTACCGAAAATGGGCACACCATCGACGATTTGGAAGGGCGTTTGGTTGCTTACGTTGTACACCGGAGGATTATCGTTGATGCCGGTCGCGCCGCCATTCCCGGTGTGGTTGTCTCCAAAGTAATTTACATTAGGAACTTGGTAGAAAACGCCATAACCGCCCCGAACCACTAGCTTTCCGGATCCCTTAGGCTGCCATGCAAAGCCGAAACGCGGCCCAAAATCATGATAGTCGCGCGGCCAAAGTGTATTGAGCCCGTGCTGTCCTGTGTAGGTAATGCCTCCATCCGCGGGAATGAAAGTCGAAATATCGTTACCTGGGCTATAGATCGGGCTTTGATACAGCCAATTCAATCCGTAATTGAGCGTGAGATTCGGAGTCGCTTTCCACGTATCTTGAAAGAAGAAGTTGACTCCGTTCAAATTGTAAATGCGCTGGAGATTTCCGGAAGTGATGTGCGCGTTGTTAGTCGCTACATAGCCCGCCAGAAAATCAGCCAAGGAATCCAGAGAAGGATTTCCGGTGCCCCACGTATCCGATGGATTGCTGGACGCGAGAGGTCCCTGCGACCCGTCGAACACAAACACGCCTCGCGCGTTGCGTTCGTAAAATACGTCAAGCTTCA
>JAFASD010000005.1 GCA_019244945.1 Acidobacteriaceae bacterium
GCCGGAAGCGGTTGCACTTTCTCGGTCTGAGGGGGCACAATGGCAACGGGAGTAGGTTCGCGTTTCACCACGGCTGTCACGCGCTTTGAAACTTTTACTCCAGCAGTCAACGCCTCATTCGGGGGCGAAGCATGAGCTTCAGATCCCGTCAGGGGCGTTTTGAAGTCGACAGAAGCGGATAACGCCTGCGGAGGGCTGTTCAAAAGATCGCTCGAATAGTTAGTCAGTTCCCTGCTACGGTCTGTTTCCGGGGCGGAGCTATGTACCATCTCCACCCCCTCGCCGATAACGACGATCTCCTTCCAACCGGCTCTCCCCGCAAAGTTGTTATCGAGATAAGCGAGTGTGTGAGTAACCGCGTGAGTTGATATCCGCCCGTGAAGGATGAGCGTCATTTTCATGGTCGGGAGGCCGCCAGCGCCTTCGGCAAACGCCACCTGTTGCCCGATTGTCTGTAACTCGACCGGCTGTTCGTCGTACGTCAATACGATCGCTTGCTTCAAAAGCTTCTGTTGCTCCTTGAGATAGCGCGAGGCGTTGAGTTGGTCCGTTGCGGAAGTGATACTAAATTGATGCATCGCCTGGAACGTAGGTATTTCCGCCATATCGAGCACATACCGAATCTCGATTGAGCCAGGTTCAATCTTGATTTTCGCGTAGTGATTGATACTGAAATTGCCCATGGGATGTGCAAAAGAACAGCAGGCCATCGCAAACACGCCCAATAGCAACCATGTTGTCGGCCGATACTGCTCACGGTTCACGTGGCGCATAGTCTTATTGATTACTCCGGAAGCGGCCTGTGATACCGTCCGCTCTCGTTTTCCTACTTCTTAGCTACGGAAACGGCCCCCAATTCCTGAACCATTTTCATAGCCACGCCTGCTGCTAGCGGATCGAAGTACGGGTTTTGACTTAAGGCTTGATACAGCGTCTTTCGCGCTTCGCCGATATCCCCGGCCTTAGCCAGAATCATGCCCCGATGGTAAAGAAACATCGCCTCAGGCGTATTCTGACTCAACGCTTTTACGCTGAATTTCCTCGCCTCCGGGATGTGGCCGTTCTTGTAATAGCACCAGGCGAGCGTATCGGCTGCGTAAACTGTTGGGCGCACCTTGTACTCCGATTCCGCTAACTCGAGCGCCTCTCCTAAATGTCTGTCATGATCTGCCAGGAAAGCGGCTAACTGTAGATCACCAGCTACACCGTTCGCCTTATTGAGCTGACGTATAAAATCGACAAGCGCGTATTGTTGCTCCGCTTCTGCCGCGCGTCCCTGCAGTTTATAAATATCTCCGAGGGCCACCACCACGTCATGCTGGGGCACAATAGCCTGGGCCTTCTTGTAATATTCAATAGCCGCCGGAAAGTCCTTCATTGCTGCTTTCACTTTTCCCATTGCGGCAAGCAGGTGGTAATTAGACGGACTCTCCTTTAGCCCCACAGTCAAAATCTGACTCGCGGGAAGATAACCACCCTGGGCGAAGTCGAGGAGTGCCATCTGGGCCATGCACCAAGCTCGATTTTCTGGGTATGCGGCTCCCGCACCCACAGCCTTATACATCAAAAGAGTGGCCTTTTTGTAGCCGCCGGTAACAAATAACAAGTGAGCAGCACGGCTATAAGAAGCAACGCCCGGCTTCAAATCGAGCATCTTCTGGTAATACTCGAACGCAGAATCATAATCGCCCGTTTCAGTAGCCGCATCGCCCAACAGACCATAGGCATCCGCCCTGTTTGGCTCGATCTTCAACGCTCGGTTGGCCCACTGAATACTTTGCTCAAACTCATGACGTCCGCTTAACACCCAAGCGATTCCGACCAGTGCGTTGGCGTATTCTGGCTTGATCTCTAATGATTTCCGATAAGCAGATTCCGCGCGCTGATAGTACGAAAGGTCCATCGTCTCGCGTGCTTTTTGCATGAAGGCATCGCCCAAACGAGACCAGGCAGCTTCCGTCGGATGGCTGCGCGCAGCTTCTGAAGCCTTGCTGATTTCACCGTCACTGGTCGGGCCACCCGACTGGGCCGCTCGCAAAATCGGCCCTATCAAAACAACAACCAGCAGTAAGCGGCTGGTTCGAAACATGATATTAGTTTCCGGAAGGAATCGTCCCGAGCGGATCTTTGGAATTTCTTGTTCCCGCATTAGGCGTCGCCGCGTAGGGGAAAACGTAATTATAGGTCTGATCGTTTGCGTTAAT
>JAFASD010000030.1 GCA_019244945.1 Acidobacteriaceae bacterium
TACATTGGGGCGGACCGAATAAAGATTCGGCCCCGTGCAATTTCAGCGTAACAAAAGCGAGAAAACTATGAAAGCAGCGGGGCAGCGGTAGACCCCCAAGTATGATCCGCGAGTCGAAGGTTTTGGGATATTATTTCTCACGGAAGGATCGGCTCTAATGCCCACCACGCCGAATGGCGTTCCTATCACTACGCATGCTGCTCTGCGAATGGAGGAACGGCATATCACTGGGAACCAAGTAGATCTCGCAATTCAGCAAGGCGCTCCCCGCCCGGGTAACCGGCCCGGCACAACCGAATACCACTATCGCTACCTAGGAGGTCCGCAAGGAAACCGACCGATGTGTTGTAAGGTTGTGACAGGAGCGGACGGTTCGGTTGTGACGGTTATGCGGCACAGAGGGCACGCCTGAAAAGGAATACGATGGAGTCTCAAACAAAGCAAGCGACACTACCTCCCGAAACGGGCTACGTTACTGTAGATCCGACAACAGGCTACGTTTATTTCCGCGTCACCAATGCAGCGGTGGCGTACACATCGGAAATCGCTGCCGGAATCAACGCCGATTACGACGAAGCGGGATTCGTTCGTGGCATCGAGGCTGAAAACCAAGAAATCGTCAAGAGGGCTGGGGGACTACATGCCGTTCTCAAATTAGCTCGCGCTGAGAAAGATCGCACTCCCTCCGGATCTGAAAACGACGGGCCTTAGGAAGGACTGTCTTCACCCGATTCACGCATCAGCTCGCCGTTTTGGCGGGTCTTACCAGTACCGGAAGATTGCTCCGGAGGAATTCAGTCCCCACACGGCGGCATCGGCGCCGACCACGATTTGCTGGAGCCCACCAGGAATGGAGTCCCAGCTCTGGATAGCCGGATCGTACCGATAGATTTGATCGGAAGAGTTGACGCCCCAGACTGCACCATCAAAAGCGACACTGATGCGCGCCAGAGCGCCAGGAGCTTCGTCCCAAGTCTGACGCGCCGTGTCATAGCGCCAGATTTGACTCGCTGAGTTCAATCCCCAGACATTTGCGCCCGAACCAACTTCGATCTGCGCCAAGTCGCCGGGAATGTTGTCCCAACTCTGGATCGAAGGATCGTACCGATAGATCTGACTCGACGAATTGAGCCCCCAAACCGTGCCGTCCGCCCCTACCGCGATCTGCGCCAGAGCGCCGGGAATGTTGTCCCAGCTCTGAATGGATGTGTCGTAGCGGTAGATGGACCCTGCCGAGTTCAACCCCCAGACATCTCCGTTTGCCCCGACGGCGATCTGCGCCAAACTTCCTGGAATCGAATTCCAGCTCTGAGTCGAAGGATCGTATTGCGAGATCTGGCCGCCGCTTTTGAGCGCCCAGACGTTTCCGCCGAATCCCATCGCAATTTGCGAGAACGAGCCCGGAACTTCGTTCCAGCTTTGAATCAGAGGATTGAACGCATAGACTTGGCCTGCGCTGTTGAGCCCCCAAACGTTCCCATCCACTCCGACCGCAATCTGAGTGAGTGCGCCCGGAAGCTGATGCGTCGTTCCGGTCGCTTGCGTCGGGCCGGTAAATTCGAAAATCTGTCCCGAGCTGTTCACGCCCCACACCGATCCGTTTTCCCCAGCCGAAATCTGGCTCAGATTGGCCGCCATCTCTACAAAGGCTCCCCTCTGGGACTCGTACTCGTAAGTGTTGCCCGAGGAATTTAGCCCCCAAACGTTGTTGCCCGCACCTACCGAAATCTGCGCTAGGATTCCCGGGATGGTATCCCAGTTCTGCTTGAGTCGATTGAAGTGATAAATGCTTCCCGCACTGTTGAGCGCCCAAACGTCCCCATCCGCCCCTACTGCGACCTGAGCCATAGATCCCGGGACTTGTTCAAAGCTCTGCGTCCCTGGATTGAAGCGATACACTTGATCACTCGAATTTACTCCCCACACAGCTCCATCGAAGCCCACTGCGATCTGAACCAGATCCCCGGGAATCTGTTGGAAGCTTTGGCTTGTAGTGTCGAAATGAAAGATCTCCTGTGAGCTGTTGAGGCCCCACACATCGCCATCGGCGCCTACGGCAATTGTCGCGAGATTGCCGGATGGTATGTAGTCCCAACTCTGATTACTGGCATCGTACCGGAAGACTTGATCGGACGAGTTCACGCCCCACACCGCGCCGTTCGCTCCGACCGCGACCTGCATCAGATCTCCCGGAGCTTCCTGGAAGCTCTGTGTTTGCGTGTTGTACATGTAGATCTGCTGAGAACTGTTAATTCCCCAGACCGTTCCATCAAATCCGACGGATATTTGTTGCAAGGCTCCGGCGACAGCCTGGAATCCCGAAACCTGAACAGAAACAGGACTGGAGGGAATCCCGTTCGCCACGACGACTAATTCGCTGGCGCCGGGCTCGATATTTCCAGGTACATCGAAATTGGTGGAAACTGCGGCGGTGCCGGTGGCAACGCCCATAGTGCTGTGATTATGGGTTTTGAAATAGAACACGTGCCCGGTCGAAGCGTTCGTGATCCTCACCAACGGGTAATTGGTCGCCGTCTGAACGTCGTCCCCGTAGTAAGCTCCCTGCGAAAGCCCGTTGAACTGTGTGCCCGAAATCTGATATGTCTCGCCGGGGACGACTTGCGAGGGATAGCTCGTGATGGTTGGCTGCCAAGCGGCCTGATAAGATCCTGCTGCGGTATAGATCTCGACATCGGTCGATCCGTCCGTCCACAGAATTTGGCCTGTAGGCAGCACGAGCATGTTTCCTTCGTACGATATGTCGACTGAGCCGTTAGGAACATTGGCGACCGAGTTTAGACTCGTGCCGTTAAACTCAAAAAATTGCAAACCCGCGTTATAGATCCCCGGACTCGTGCAAATCAGCACGTTGCCATCCGGCAGAATAGAGGCGGGCCCGTCGGCGATATCCAATCCGGTCGGCATGTCGGGTCCTACGGCCCAAGTGCCGGTACCGAGCAGCGAGCTCGGAGGCGTGTAAATGGCAGTATGGGCGGTCTGAGTGCACGTGCCGTTCCCTTTTGTGGTTGTATAGTTCGACACGCAAGCTCCCGTGGCGAAAACTGTGCCGTTTGGTCGCAAAACGGCCGGTCCAACTTCTCCAGAGGCGGGGTCGACGAGGTTCGCCGCCGTATTCCCAGCGCTGATCCACTTCTGCATGGACGGAATGTATCTTTCCGATTCGGGATTGTCCGTTGTATCTACTGTGAGAAGGGTGCCATCCGGCAGCAGAATATACTGCTCTTCGTCGTTGATGTCGTTCTTGCCGGTTCCGGCGATATTCGTCCATGCAAGTGTAGTCGGATTCAATATGGCCGATGCCGTGGTATAGAGGTCTTGCACCATCCACGTACCATTCGGAAAGACGATGCCGGCTCCGTCTCCTTGGCCGCTCCCGTTCGTCGGGGGCGCGAGGGCTGACCACACATTCGCCTGCGGGTTATAGATTGCGCCCAAGTTGGTGAACGTTGATTTGAGGAAATTGTATTCTCCCCCTTCGGCAACTACCCTTCCGTCGGCCAGCACAGCCGAGCCGTAATAAAGAGGTCCGTAGTTAGAGGGAAATGACGCGATCTGAGTCCACGTTCCGTTCTGATAATTGCCGGTGTTATCGGGCGTAAGTTTGTACCAATTCGACGTGCCATATTCCTGGACAATCACCGTGCCGTCCGTTAGCAACATCGGCAAACTGGCGTTGAACGTAGGCTGATTCACCAGCGGCGTCCAGGTTCCGCTGGTTGGTGCGGCACCATACCCCGTCGCCCCCGCCAAAATAAGAAGGGCCGCTCCGGTCATTCTCAACATTTTTGTGGTTTGATTGCGCATATCTGCTTCTCGTCAACTGTGGCTGTCGTAACTGGAAAGCGGTTAACCCTGCGGTTTGATAGCGCTAGTGTAACTCGGGATGAGAGGCCGTTCAAGCTCCCCTCATGGCTAGATAGGGAGCTTGTTAACAGCGAGCACTTTCACCAATACCGGAAGATCGCTCCGGAGGAACTCAGTCCCCACACTGCGGCATCTGCGCCAACCGCGATCTGATTGAGCGAACCAGTAATGGAATCCCAGCTCTGGATAGCCGGATCGTACCGGAAGATTTGATCGGAAGAGTTGACGCCCCAAACGGCACCATCAAAAGCAACACTGATGCGTGCGAGAGCGCCGGGAGCTTCGTCCCAAGTCTGACGCGCCGCGTCATAGCGCCAGATCTGGCTCGCTGAATTCAGTCCCCAGACGTTCGCGCTCGAACCAACTTCGATCTGAGCCAAATCGCCGGGAATGTTATCCCAACTCTGGATAGAAGGATCGTACCGATAGATCTGACTCGCTGAATTGAGCCCCCCAACCGTGCCGTCCGCCCCGACTGCGATTTGCGCCAGATTGCCGGGAATGTTGTCCCAACTCTGAATGGAAGGATCGTACCGATAGATCTGATTCGACGAATTGAGTCCCCACACATCTCCATTCGCCCCGACCGCGACCTGCGCCAAACTTCCCGGGATCGAATCCCAGCTCTGAGTGGAAGGATCATATTGCGAGATCTGGCCGCCGCTGTTGAGTGCCCAGACGTTTCCGCCGAATCCCATCGCAATTTGCGAGAACGAGCCCGGAACTTCGTTCCAGCTTTGAATCAGAGGATTGAAGGCATAGACTTCCCCAGCGCTGTTGAGTCCCCAAACGTTTCCGTCCACTCCGACCGCAATCTGAATGAGCACGCCCGGAAGCTGATGCAATGTTCCCGTCGCTTGCGTGGGGCCAGCAAATTCGAAAATCTGCCCCGTGCTGTTCACACCCCACACCGCTCCGTTCTCTCCCGCCGAAATCTGACTCAGATTGCCGGGAATCTGCACGAAATTTGCGGTCTGATTATTGAACTGATATACGTTCCCCGACGAATCCAGCCCCCACACGTTATTCCCCGCTCCAACTGATATCTGCGCCAGCGTCCCGGCGATCCTCTCCCAGTTCTGGGAAAGCCGGTCGAAGTGATACACCATTCCATTGCTGAGCGCCCAGACATCACCGTCTGCCCCGACTGCAACCTGCGTCATGGCCGTGCTCCCGACTTGCTGAAAGCTCTGCGTTCCCGGATTGAAGCGATATACTTGACCACTCGAATTCAATCCCCACACTGCTCCATCAAAGCCCACGGATATCTGAGCGAGATTTCCGGGAATCTCTTGGAAGCTTTGCGTTGTCGTGTTGAAGTGAAAGATCTCGTGTGCGCTGTTGAGCCCCCACACATCGCTGTCGGCGCCTACCGCGATTGTCCCGAAATTGCCGGATGAGATATAATCCCAACTCTGAATACCGGCATCGTACCGGAAGACTTCGCCTACGGAGTTCAGTCCCCAAACCGCGCCGTTCCATCCGACTACGATCTGCGCCAAGTCTCCGGGAGCCTGTTGGAAACTCTGCGTCTGGGCGTTGTACGTATAGATCTGCTGAGCGCTGTTGATCCCCCAGATCGTTCCGTCGAAACCGACTGAAACCTGCTGCAATGAGCCAGGGACACCCACGAAACCTGGAGGCCGCACGAATACCCACGCTGCGCCCGTGTCGCCATTGTCGAAAGGACCTCCCTCCAGGAGGGTGTTCCCATCCGCGGAAAGCGCCACTGAAGTGCCTTGTCCTGCCCAGTTGACCATGCCGCTGCCGACCAGCTTATCTGTCTGCTGGCCCCATTTACCGCTGTTATCTCGGGTGAACACCCACACTGCGCCAGTCCTGAAGTTATCGGCAGGACCGCTCTCCAGGGCTGTGTTCCCATCGGCCGATAGCGCCACCGACGAGCCTTGATATACCGAGCCCAGGACCGCTCCGGCGCCCACGAGCTTACTTCCCTGCTGGCTCCAATTGCCGTCGCTATCCCGGGTGAAGATCCACACCGCGCCGATGCCGCGGTTATCGTCAGGACCGCCCTCCAGGGCTGTGTTCCCATCCGCCGATAGCGCAACCGACGAGCCTTGTGCTGCCGGGTATGGGCTGTTTTTAGCGCCGCTGCCGACCAGCTTACTTCCCTGCTGGGTCCAAACGCCGTGAGTATCGCGCGTGAACACCCACACCGAGCCAGCGCCACTATTGTCCCCGGGACCGCCCACCAGAGCCGTGTTTCCATCAGCGGAAAGTGAGACGGAAAAGCCTTGCTGCGCTGCGCCAACTGCTCCGGCCCCTACCAGCTTACTTCCCTGCTGGCTCCAATTACCATTGCTGTCGCGGGTGAAGACCCACACCGCCCCGGTATCGCCGTTATCCATATAGCCGCCCACCAGAGCCGTGTTGCCATCGGCGGAAAGAGCCACTGCACAGCCTTGCCACAAAACCTCGCCGACTGCGCCGCTACCCACCAGCTTGCCCCCCTGCTGGTTCCAATTACCGTTGCCGTCACGGGTGAAGACCCAGACCGCGCCCATGCCGCTGCTATCGTCAACACCGCCCTCCACGGCCGTGTTTCCATCAGCGGAAAGAGCCACTGAATAGCCTTGCGCAGCCGAGTCAACGGCGCCCGTGCCCAGAAGCTTACTTCCCTGCTGGCTCCAGTTACCATTGCTGTCGCGGGTGAAGACCCACACCGCCCC
>JAFASD010000058.1 GCA_019244945.1 Acidobacteriaceae bacterium
GAGAGAGATTGAATAGCTGCCGCCGATCTGAGGCGCAATTGCCCCATTCGGCTCTGCGGTTATTCGGATTCTGATACAAGTTCGTGATGTCCTGGTTAGCCTCGCCATCGTCCAGGCAGTGTGACCAGGTGTAATTCGCCAGGGCGGAGAAGTTATGGCTAAATCGATGTTGAGCAACTAGCAGTAAGCCATTGTAACTCGCGTTCCCGCCGTCGTCCACATAACTGATGCTGCCAAAATACGGACCTTCAGTAGGATTCGTGAGAGCAAGAATTCTGCGGGCGTTCGTCGAAGCTACAGAAGAGCACGGGCTGTGAGGTGTGCCATTTAAAACGCAAGAACCGCCGGGAATGTAGACGGCTGGATCAATCTCGTGGCTGAGCCATTGATGAGTCGTCTTGTTCCCGAGGTAGGTTGCCGAAAGCAACCAGTTCCCGGTGATCTGCTTTTGTATCGATAGATTCCACTGCTGCAGATATGTCGGGTGGGCGTGCAATGGCTGAAAAACATAGGTTCCGCCCACCGGGAACTGCACGTTAGAAGATACGTGTACCGGAGTCGGGAAGGGATCGCCGCCTGGATAAGTCTGCCATGGGTTGGACAATCCGCCGGACGGCGCGTTCAGAGTAATTGTGTTCCCGAAGGGCGGGTTTAACGGCACGTGAAGCGTGTTCCAAAGATAGCTGGAATCGTAGAAAATGCCGTAACCAGCCCGAATCGTTTCGCTACCCTTACCGCGAGGATCATAAACTATCCCCGCGCGCGGCGCGAAATCCATGTAACGCGGAAACGTGTCCGATTGTCCAGGGAAACCAGGATCTCCGGGAAACGTCAGACCCGGAGGAGCGTTTGTATAGACCTTACTCGTTTGTCCTGCGTAAAAGCCGGCAGGATTAAATTGGGAGGCCAGATTGTAACCGGAATGCTGCGGAATAAATGGATCCCATCGCAACCCGAGGTTTGCCTGAAAACGAGGGCTGATTTTCCAATTGTCCTGAGCATAAATTGATGGAACATTTTGACCGTCACGCCCGACCTGACCGTTGCCCTGCAATAGCTGGTCTAAATTACCCGTCATGAAATCGGCAAGCGCATTCCCGGTTAGCTGGCCATTGAAAGTCAGCCGCGGATTCATTTGGAACGGGCCGAGAGCGTTCAATTGAGTGTGAATCCAAGATACGCCGACATTGAGTTGGTGTGCACCCAGCGTAGTTCCGACATCCTCAGAGATGCCATACACGTTCGTGTAGATGTAGCCGGGGATCGCACCGGTACTGAAGTACCCGCTGACGGAAAGCTGGCCGGTGTAATTGGGAATTGGCGAAAACACATTAGAACCGAGCTGCGTGAAGTTCGGGACGCCGGATGCACCTAAGCGCTGCACCGCAGTGCGCGAGTACGTCAAGCGCAGCGAACTCACGGTTTTGGCGTTAATCAGATAAGTGTCACCGACGTCGGCTGACTGCACGCGATCAGCTAATCCCGGGTTAGCAGCCGTGAGAAGGTTTGTTTTGTCGTAGAAGGCATTTAGCGCATAATCTGTTATGAAGTAGCGGAAGAAAAGCGAGTTGTTCTGACTTGCTTGCCAATCTACTCTGGAAACACCTTGGTATTCATTGTCGTCGGTGGGCGTTCCGTAGAGAATACGCCCGCAGGGGTCGGTGGAAACCGGCAGCAACGACAAAAGTTTCAGGGCGACGGGATTCAGTTTACTCGGGTTAAGAACGTTAGCAGTGCTACCGACGACGCCAGACGAAGGTGAGAGATTAACCGGGCTCGCCTCGCAAGCCGACGATAGAAACGTTCGGAAATCGCCCTGGAGAACGGCAGCCGTAGGCACAAAGGCAACGTTGGTGGCGGGAGCAGTGCGTTCGGTGGTGCCCTGGAATCCAACGAAGAAGAAAAGCTTGTCCTTTACAAGCGGCCCGCCTATGACGCCTCCGAACTGGTTTCGACGCAAGGTGTCGCGTGCCGGCGCAAAGAAGTTGCGCGCGTCCATATCACCGTTGCGAAGGAATTCGAACAGATCACCATGAAAGGAATTCGTGCCGGACTTGGTGATGGCATTCACCGCGCCGCCGGGATGGCTCCCATAATTTGCCGGCAACGTGCTCGTTTCCACTTTGAACTCCTGTAGCGCGTCCGGAAATGGCAGCGGCAAACCAACGTTCGTCCGCATATCCATGTACGTGCCCCCATCCAGGAAGTAGTTCGTCGCGTTGCCCTGGCCACCGGCAACCGAATACGCTGAGACGGTCGGATAATCGAGGGTGTTGACGATTCCTCCTATGGACGTGAAGCCTGTGTTTGCCGAAACCGCACCCCCAGACAACGCGATGAGTTGCGATGGCTGCCGCCCGTTCAGCGGCAGATCGACAACTTGTGTTTGATCGATGACCTGACCAGCACTCGTGGTCTGCGTCTCGACCATCGCAGCGTTTGCCTGAACCTCAACCTGCTGCTGGACAGACCCTACGGTCAGGGTGATGTTGATTTCCGGATTGGTGTTGACCTCAAGAATGATGCCAGTTTGGACGAAGGCGCCGAAGCCCTCCTTTGTCGCCCGAAGTGTATATGGGCCAACGGGCAGATCAGGAAGCGTATAAATTCCATCCGTCCCCGTCACCACCGACCTGACTAACGACGTCTCCGTTTGCGTGACCTGGACGTTGGCTCCGGCGATCGGCAGACCGGTGGCGTCTTTAACAACCCCGGAGATTTGAGAAAATGCAGTGGCTTGCCCCGAAGCAAGCGAGGCGCCGAACGCGGACACTAGAAGTATTGATAAAAGGGTTCTCACTCGGACCCCTCCCCTAAAGCTGGCCCTTTGGCATTTATGTTGCGCTATGTGAAATTAACAGCGCTCCACTGCAGAACCGGGCTTGCGAGTAATCTAGCAGCCATATTCGGCACATCACAATAGAGTTACGGTTAAATCACGGTAAAGGGTTGTGCCTGTGTGGCGGCGAAGCATCGGAAAGTATCGCGCCGGTACTTGGCGGAAGAGAAAGGAGTTCTCGCGTTATCAAAGCACGGAGATTACAGCGTTACAACGATTAACTGATCGTCAGGCCTAAACGGGCCGGATACGAAGCGAATTCGGGCAGTTCCCTGATTTCGTCAAAGCGGGGATCGACCAGCCAGGAAATCAGCTCAAAGGATCTGTGTTCGAGTGCCTTTTCCAACCAGGCGAATCCGCTCTGCCGATTCCCCAGTCCGAAATAAATAGACGCTTTCTCGAAGGGAGAGACATATCTGGTTCTACCGAGCTCATCCAGTTCCTCGAGGATGGCCATGGCGTGCTGTGTTTCACCGGCCAGCGCCAATGTC
>JAFASD010000061.1 GCA_019244945.1 Acidobacteriaceae bacterium
GCTCTCTTCCGTTCCGGAGCCGGTTAAAGGGACGCCATAGGCATGGCGGGAACCGAATAGCACAGGAGGTAAAGCTCGCAGGGCCATCTGGAGTGGCGTGACCTTCTCATTGGCAATGGTGGAAAGCTGAAGCTTCTGTTGACGCTCAAAATCTGCGTCAGGAAAGACCGGATTGAGGATGATATCTGCGAAAACATCGAGTGCTTTGTCGAGCGTAGGCCGAAGAGCCGACAGATATACCGTGGAAATATCCAGATTGCATCCTGCGGTTACCTGAGCGCCAAGCATCTGCAACTCATCGCTTATTTCTAGGGCGCTCCGCCGGTGCGTGCCGCCGGTCAACAACGAGGAAGCGAGCCGGGCAGTTCCGGGGGCCGCAGACTGATCGGCTGCATATCCGGCATCTACTTCCAACCAGAAATTGACAACCGGAATCTCGTGGCGTTCCGCGACCAGTAATCTCAAGCCGTTGCTTAGCTTGTCTTCATGGATTAGCGGCAGGCGCAGATCGTGCGCTGGTCCAGGCTCCGGTAGACCATCGCGTTCCGCGGTCGCCTCAGAAACCTGCTTCGAAACCGTAAAAGGGAGCACTTCAAGCGCGTAAACGCCATCGGAAAGCCATTCACGAGCAGCATCGCGCACGCTCTCTTGCGTCGCTTGTTCCAGATGTTGCAGGCGCTCCTTATAACCGGCGGGTGAGCTGAGATAAGTCTGGCTGGTAGCCAATATGTCCGACTTGCCTCCGAAGCCGCCGATCCGCTCGACGCCTCGCACAAAGCTTGCGTAAGACTGCATTTTGATTCGTTCGAGCTCGCGTGAGTCCGGACCATCATTCAGAAATCTGGCGAGCTCTTCATCAACTGCATTCTCGACGTTGTTGAGAGTCTCGCCCGGACGTGCCGTCGCAACCACAACGAACTGGCTCCCGATCTCCCGCTCGTCAAGGTAAGCCGCCACCTGAGTTGCGATCTGGTCGTCATACACGAGGCGCTTATATAGGCGGGAAGTTTTCCCGGACGAGAGTATGCCGGCCCCGAGACGAAGGTGGTCTGCAGCCGCGTTTCCATACCCTGGGACATTCCAAACTTTGTAAATTCGCGATTGGGGAACACGGTCTTGAACCACTTCCCGATGTTCGCCCGTCATTTTTGCGATCCAGGCGCGCTGATGCGACACAGGCGGTCCTGAGGCGATATCGCCGAAGTAATGCTGAACTTTTTGGTGAGCTTCACGCGAAGTAGTGTCTCCGGCGATCACAAGCACAGCATTCGAAGGCGTGTAATAGGTCTTGAACCATTCCCGGACGTCGTCGAGCGACGCGGAATCGAGATCTTCCATCGATCCGATCACCGTGTGCGCGTAAGGGTGGGCCGCGGGATACGTGGACCTTACGACGAGCTCTTCGACAATCGCGTAAGGCTGATTGTCGCCCTGCCGTTTTTCGTTCTGAACAACTCCGCGCTGTAGATCGAGCACTTCCTGGCTGATGGTGTTGTAAAAGAAACCCATGCGATCGGACTCGGCAAAAAGGGTGTAATCCAAGGCGGAGACGGGAACATTCTCGAAATAATTGGTCCGATCTTCGCTCGTTGTCCCGTTCAGATCGGTTGCGCCGATTCTCTCCATCGACTCGATGTAGCTTCCCTCCAGGTGTTCGCTGCCGCCGAACATCAAATGCTCGAACAGATGCGCGAATCCGGTTTTGCCCGATTTTTCGTTTTTGGAACCCACGTGATACCAGATGTTCACGGCAACGATTGGGGTTTTGTGATCCTCGTGAATAATCACGCTAAGCCCGTTGTCTAAGACGAACTTCTCCCAGGAGATTTCGAGGTTTGAGAATTGCATCAGGTTTGAAACGTCAAGATAGCAGACCGCGGAATCCGGTCAGCCGAGCCAGAATGGCTCAGAGGAACGCGAGTACAGTAGGATTGATGGGATTCTGGACACTCATTGAAGGGTCGTTAACGGATGGTTTGCCCATGCGGCTGTATGTGGCCGAGCACGGCGGGAAGCTCTGGGCTGCGAGCATGCACGATGATGAGCATCCCCGCTCCGAGGATGAGTTCACCTGGCGCCTTGGCTCCGGGATCAAGTGGAACCGCTGCGAGGCAGGGCCCGGTTCTGATTTGCTCAGGGACTCCAAGGAAGAACTCCTGGAATACTTCGCGGGCCGCCGGCTCAGTTTCGATCTTCCCTTAGAGCTGCGTGGGACTTCCTTTCAGGTTCGCGTCTGGCAAGAGCTCCTGCAGATTCCTTTCGGCGTAACGCGTTCCTATGCAGATGTAGCGCGCCTGATCGAACATCCGTCGGCATTTCGAGCGGTTGGTAATGCAAATGGGCGTAACCATTTGCCTCTGTTCGTGCCTTGTCACCGCGTGCTGGCTTCGGGTGGCAAATTGGGGGGATTTACGGGCGGCATCGGGTTGAAGAAGCGGTTGCTCTCGCATGAGGCGGCTGTGTTGGGGAAGCAGAAAGCCGCATAGCGAGCTACCAGATAAGCTTTGGCGGAATAGAGAGCAATATGGCTATTCCTGCACTCAAGTGGAAGAGAATGCCTGCCGATAAGGAACCTAGGCAGATTATGGATTGGGATTTAGGTAAGAAAAAAAAGAGAGTTTCGATTTGCGAAACGCAGCCTCTGACGGTGAAGGGCCTGGAGCACCTACTGGAGTCAACAGAGGATTTAGATTTCGGTTCCTCCCATGCTTCGCCCGCTGAATGGATGTTGAGTCCTACAGCGGAGAAGACGGACGTACTCATCATCGACAAAGGATTGGGTGCGAAGACGGTTTTGGATGCTCTCAATCAGCTACCGGTGGAACATGGAGCACCCCGCTCAACGATTCCTGCGGTGGTGATTTGGGGCATGTCGATCACCGAAGCGGAAGCACTCCGGTTTCTCCAGGGAGGCGCCAAGGGTATTTTGCGCAAATCGGCCGATACGCAGACGGTGCTCGCGTGCTTGCGAGCGGTCTCTCAGGGGCGGAGTTGGATGCAAGATTCCGTCTTTCGCGAATCAGGCAATCTGGAAGCCCAGATCCGAACGGACTTGACCCCGCGAGAACACCAAGTGATGGAATTGGTAGAGCAAGGATTCAAAAACCGCGAAATCGCCCAAGAGCTTGGTATCCGTCCGGGCACGGTGAAAATTCACTTGAAGCACATCTTCGAGAAGACAGGAGTCCGCGGGCGGCACGGGCTGGCGCTAAACGGATTGCGCCAAAAAGGTGTTATTTCTTTATTGGCTTCCTAGTTAAAACCGATTTGAATTTATCGAGGAGGCTGTTTTCGGCCTCCTCGATTGCTCAGTGTTGGCGTCGGGGGGAATAGCCTCCACACAGATTAATTTCCCTTCGACGCCGTTCGAGCATTTTCCCACCTTACAGGCGTCTCGACGTCTAAACCCGCTTCAAGCTTCCTTGCTCCTAACCCAGACACGCACTTGCGCCATTTGATGACGCGCGGCCGGAAAGCCGCAAATACAGATGCTCGACACATAAACAAAGGGCCAAGCGGCGAACCGCTTGGCCCTTTGTTCTTAGGTTACCGCTGGTCTATTTGGGACAGCCGAGCGCCTTGACTTCCCGCTCGGGAAGGTCTTTGACGTTCTTGACTGCCGGTGGCATCGCCTGACTGTTCCTCGGAACCAGGTAAACTTCCACGCGACGATTCTTGTCGGCTTCGGTTACACGAGAACCTTTCCGCTCCTTGACGTTCGAGGTTCCGCAGAGTCCCGGCTTCGTCTCCGAGGTCTGATCTGTCCCTACCCAATCTACTTTGATCCGGGTTGGATCGACCTTCGCGCAGGTGCCTGTTCCACCGCTCAATACAGCGGCGGCGTTCAGGACGCGTTGTTCGTCGAGCGCACGGCGCTCTGCCGCGGCTCTGCGCGCAGCCCGGCCACGGCGGCCGCGCATTTCGCGCACATTTGCTTCTTCGTCCGTATCGCGATGGCCGACGAGGACGATGTTGTAATCGCCGCTGGCGACCTTCGGAGCAGCGTCATCGATCAGAACACGCTTGCCGCAATTGTTCACGCGAGCGTTATTCTTCGCGAAGATGACGTCATCGAGCCGGACAAACTGCGGTTGGCAGTTCACTGTGATGGTCGTGGACTGAGTCGCGGTCTTACCGCCCTCATCCGTGACTGTAAGAGTCGCCGTGATCGTCTTAGTCTGGCCTTGCGCGCCACCTTCGAAGTTCACCGTAGAAGCATCAAAGGTCGCGTTCGCACTGGTGTCGTTACTGACGCTACCCTCGCTAACGGTCCACTTGTAAGTCAAGTTGCCGCCGCAAGGAGAAGGCGCGACGTTGGCCGAGAGATTGGCCGTATGCGTACCGTTCGCGTTAGCCGCGCACATCAGCTCGTTCGGCGATGCGGTGACGCTGGTAATTTGCGGCGTCGTATCGTTCACCGTAAGAGTTGCGGTCGCAGTCACCGGAGCTGCTGCTGCTGGCGCGGGCGGCTGTACCCAGCACCGGACGGGAATGTTCTTCGGTCGTTCCATCGGCGGAGGCGGCGGAGTCGTGTCAGTCACCGTCAACTGCACATTGAACGATCCGGTGTTATTGGGCGTAAAGGTCAGGTCAGCAGTATTGCCTCCTTGCGCTTGGCCGTTTACAGTCCAAGCATAAGTGAGGTTGTGCCCTGCCGGAGCCCCAGTCAGGTTGGCATGGAGCGTAACAGGCTTGCCCTGGCAAATCGTGCCTTCCGCACCAGTAATGGTCGGAGTGGGTAGCGGTGCGGGAGCGGGCGGAGCGGGAGGCATCGGCGGGCACTTGCTCTGGCCGAAGTACCAAACCAGCCCGACCGTGCCCTGGAAACCGAGCACGTGGTCACGCGACGGGATGTAGATTCCGCCATCGGGATAATTCGGCAGATCGAAAGTGGGGTTCCGAGACCAAGTGCCTCGGGCATCCAGGCGAAGACCGAAATGATCGCTCAAGTGCCACTTAACGCCTCCACCGTAATTGAAGCCAACTTGTAGGTTGTCATTCAAATTCCCCGAGTAGAACTCGGAGTTAATGATGGGATCGCGCGCATGACTCTCGGAGCCACTGGTCGGCGTGTATTGTACGACGTCAATGCCGACAGTCAGATACGGCTGGAACTTCGAACCTCGCGGCTTCAAATTCAAAACCGGATTCAAACCGAGATACCAGTTTCTATTCTTGAAGCTATACGTCGGAATGGGCGTGCCCACAAGGTTAGCCGGCGCAGTTGCCGGATAAACACCGAGATTGCTGGGTGTGCGGAAGTGCACATTTGCCCGGGCGATATCTCCCCAGAGTTCCAGTCCAAAGTACTTGGTCGGGTTGACGGCTATGCGCAGCCCTCCTACCCAGCCATCTAACATCTTGGGGTCCAAGCCACGTTGCACTTGGCCATACGTGCTGATTCCACCGAAGGGATCTATCTCTACCAAATCTGGATATTGATCCTGCGACGATCCGGCCTTGTTATTGGCCGGGGCATTCGCCGGATTTGTTGTCGTGTTCGTATCCTGAGCGAATGCGGCAGTAGCAAAACACAAGCCTGCACTCAGAATCGCCGAACTAAGCGGCGTGAGCCGAGTCTTCATCCTTCTCCTCCAAAGCAAAGTTCACCCTCACCCGTTTATGGATGAGAGCAGAGCCACTTTTATTACGGTAACAGTTTGAGGCTGCAACCTTTGTGATACACCATACGAAAGGGCCAAGTAATTACCCTGGCCCTTCATTTTTTCATTCATTACGCATCTATCTCGGGCAACCGAGAGCCTTCACTTCGCTCTCGGGAAGCGGTTTGATGTTCTTTACAGCCGGCGGCATGGTCGGGCTGGTTCTCGGAACGAGGTAGACCTCCACGCGGCGGTTCTTATCGGCTTGCGTAACTGCAGCGCCTTTCCGTTCCTTCTGAGCGGGACGAGCCGATGTTCCGCAAAGGCCGGGATCGGGCGTTGAAGTTTGGTCAGTTCCCACCCAATCGACTCGGATCCGGGATGGATCGACCCTAGCGCACGTGCCACCGCCGCCGCTCAGCACGGCCGCGCAATTGAGCACGCGTTGTTCGTCGAGGGCGCGGGTCTGCTCACTCCTTCCGCGGCGGCGTGCTCCGCGGACATTCGTCTCTTCATCTGTGTCGCGATGACCGACCAGGACGACGTCGTAGTCGCCGGAGGAGGTCCTCGGAGCTGCTTCGTCGATCAGAATACGTTTGCCGCAGTTGTTGACGCGGGCGTTATTCTTCGAGAACACGACGTCCGGCAAGCGGACGAATTGTGGCGGACACTTGACGATAATGTCCGTCGAGCGTGAGGCTGACTTCCCGGTTTCATCGGCCACAGTCAGGGTCGCAGTTACCGTCTTCGTTTGACCTTGTGCACCTTCGAAGTTCAAAGTCGAAGCGTCGAAAGTAGCGTTCGGACTAGTGTCATTGGTGACGCTTCCTTCAGTTACTGTCCACTTGTAACTCAAGTTGCCGCCGCAAGCCGAGCCGGTTGCCTGACCGGAGAGGCTGGCCGTGTGCGGACCCGTTGTATCGGCTGCGCAGGAAAGCTCGTTGGGGGTGGCCGAGACGCCGGTAATCTGCGGTTCCGTGTATTCCTTGACACTCAGAGTGATGGGGCCGGAAGTTACCGTCCGTGCCGGATTGGTGGAATCAGTAATGGTCACCTGGACGGTGAAGTCGCCAGCGTTGTTGGCCGTGAACGAGAAGTCGGCGCTATTACCTCCCGAAGGCGTGCCATTCAGTCTCCAGGCGTAGGTAAGAGGATGCCCGGCGGGATCGCTGGCTGTCGAGTGCAAGGTTATGGGCTTGCCTTGGCATAGCGTTCCCTCACCACCGGTGATAGTTCCTGGACTAAGCGGTGCAACGGCGGCAGGCGGGGCTATTATGGGAACTTTCGGATGGCCGAGATACATCACGATGCCGATAGTTCCCTGAAAGCCGTTAATGCGTTGCTTGGAAGGAATCCAGATTCCCCCGTCATCATAATTCGGCAAGCGAAAAGTTGGATTGCGGGAGGTGAAACTGCGCGCGTCCAGTCGCACGCCAAAATGTTCACTCACGTGGAATTTGACACCGCCGCCGTAGTTAAAAGCGGGGGCTTGCGTGTTTTCGCCTAAATTGGCGGAGTGATAGATCGCGTCGACCGCAGGTTGTCTTGCGAGTTGCTCGTAATACTCGTGGGGTTTAAAAAACTCCACACCCACGCCTGCGCTTAAGTACGGCTGAAACCTCGAGCCTCGAGGCTTGAGATTGTAAACCAAGTTAAGGGCGGGGTAATGAATTTCCTCGTGGAAGTCAAAAGTAGGAAGACCGGGAGCAATGGGCGTCACCAGCCGGACATTGTTGATGGAGAAGTTATAACTCAGCTCAATGCCAATGTGCCTGCTGACGTTATATGTGACGCGCCCGCCGGTAGTGCCGCCCTTGATGAATTTCTCTCCAAGTCCGCGGTTGACTTCTCCTATGAAACTGACGCCGCCAAACGCATCGAGCTCGACCGTATCGGGATAATCTTCCATCGAAGCGGGCGAGGTGTTGTTCGTTCCGGTCGTCCCTTGAGCCAAAGCTGACGTGCAAAAGCACAGAGCTGCAGTGAGGACTGCCGAGCTGATCGGCATAAAACCTAAACAAGTTTTCATGCTCCTCCTCCATAGCGAGATGGTAAGCAACACCAATAACTGATCTTAACGAAAAGCATCTAATTACGAAAGAGAATTCCTAAATCACTAGTAATTCCATATATACGGCCTGAAGCACCGTCTGGAATCCAAAGCTGCCGGATGCGCAGGGAAGGAAATGCCGAGGGGATCTCCGACCAGGAAACTCCCGCATCCTTTGTCTGGTAAAGCCGACCATATTCAACCGCGTATGCGGTTGGTTGGGCGCTCTGGTAGATAACCGCGCTTACAGTGGAAGCAGGCATTCCGCCGAGATTGGCGTACCACTTAGCGCCGCCATCAGGCGACGAGTACAATCCCACTCTAGTGGCGACTAACAGCGGCGCCGTGTGATCGGGTGGAATGGCAACATCGTTGATATCAGCGGGGGGCAGCGGGAAGGGTAACTCGGCCCAGTGGTCTCCAAAATCTTTCGAGACATACAGGCCGCCGGCGCCGCGAGCTACCAGATAGCCATCCGAGTTAGGAGCTGCATAGAGCGCGGTTACTGCAATGGAGCCAGGAAGATCGGCGAGCGTCCATTGCTCTGCTAGATCGGCCGTCCGGAGCAATCCTAAATCGGTGGCCGCAAAAATGATTTCTTTGGTTCCGCTCTTGATCGTATAGAGGCCACTAATCTCGGACGGCGAAACATCCCGCGTGATCACTCTTGGTTTCAGTGGCCGCGAGGACCGCGATCGCGGAACGGACCTTTGGCCGGATGCGCGCGAGCGGACAGGTCCGCTACGAACTGTTTTTACCGGTTGCGCCGGAGGGTTGACGATCAGACGAATGGGAATCGCTTTCCAGGTAATTCCGGCATCGATTGATTTATACATCTGATGTGGAGTGGCGGCAATCAAGATACGATCTTCGCTAGTGACACCGGCAATGGACTTCAGATGGACACCATCGAGGCCACGCAAATTCCGCATTTGGGACCAGGATTCGCCACGATTAGTACTGACAAACAAGCCGCTGGTTTCGCCTTCCTGGGTTTCGACCGCAAGTAGTTTCTGCCCCGAAACAGTGACTGAACTGACTGCGCGATCTACGAAACCGTTGTCGGCTAAGTCGATTTGCTCTGCGCTGTTATTGCTTTTTCCCAGACCTTCGTATTCAAATGCCAAATACAGCCTGCCGGCGCGCGAGGGATCGAACGCGAGAGCGTTCACTTGAGAGTTGGTCAGCGTTTTCCAAGTTGCCCCGTGATTCAGCGTCTTGAATAGTCCCGTGGTGGTGCCTGCATAGATGGTGCCCGGGTTTGAGGGGTCGCCCCGCACTACATGAGTGCGACGCGACGTGTTGGGAATTCCAAGCAATTTGTGCCAGAGATCTCCGTGATCGCTACTCGAGTAGATACCGCTACAGGCGCTGGCCAAAACGTCCGAAGGGCTCGACGGATCCACATAGATGGAGAAAACGTCGGAGTCATCGATCATGCCCGTGTGAATCGAGGTCCAGGTTTTTCCGCCATCGACAGTTTTCCAAGGCAGATGAGTGGTTCCGGCATAGATGATACTCGGATCTTTGGGGTCAATGGCTACTGCGGTGATGCCCACCATCTCGAGGTTTTCGAGGTCTGAGATTCGCTTCCAGCTTTTGCCCGAGTCATCGCTCAGCATAACGCCGCGCAAGGTTCCGGCGACAAACCGCGAAGGCTTACTCGCCGCAGCGGCCAGGGCTCTGACGCCGAAATTCTGAATGTCTTTGACCGTGGTCCAGGTGCTTCCTTCATCGCGGCTTTCAAACAAGCCACCGCCCTCGGCGGCGATCATTCCGACGAAGTAGTGTTTAGAGTCCGCAGGATCGATCAAGATCGCTGTGACCTCGCTCAGATTTCGCTTCGGAAGGCTTACAAGGGACCAATTAGCGCCTGAATCCACGCTGCGAAACAGCAGGGATTCCATCCCGCCAGCCAGCACAGTACCGCCGTCATGGGGATCGACAGCCAAGGCCGTAGCCGTCCCCCCAAATGGGCCAGCGATCTTCCAATCGTCGATGTGCTCGGAGATTGCCCAGGCGAGTGTGGCGAGGGCGAGGAACGCGGCTCCCACGCTCAGCGGAAGTGAAGAAGCTTTAATCATTTCTGGACGGATCTGTTTTAACGATAATCTATTGAGCACACGTTGTATTCCGGTGGTTTTATAAATGCGAGAAAAGGCCGGATTGCTTCCCTTTCAGCGAGTCAGGTATCCTAAAAAAGCAGTAAAACAAATTTGGGTTAGCAAGCTTAATGGCAAATACAGTTTCCGCGTTGAAGCGCGTCCGCATGACTGAGCGCCGGACTGCAATCAACCGCTCCCGCAAATCCCGGCTACGGCACCAAATCCGTACTATGCGCCGCCTGCTCGATCAAAAAGACGCGCAAGGCGCGAAGAAGGCTCTTCCCGCCACGTTTTCGCTGGTGGATCGCGCCGCCAAGTGGGGCATCATCAAGAAGAATACGGCCGGACGATACAAAAGCCGGCTCACTTTGAGATTGCGCAATCTCACTACCGCATAAGGATCACCACCGGCGGTCCGCGGTTCTCACCGAGGATTGTTAGACTGGCTTGCATATGGGAAGCCGCATGATCCGGATTGTCTCTCCGTGTCTCTTAGCGCCTTACCTATTCATATCGGCACTTTCTGCGAAGACGCCAGTTCAGGCGAAGCACGGCATGGTAGTGGCGCAGGAGCCACTTGCTGCCGATGCCGGTCTAACGGTGCTGAAGAGTGGCGGCAACGCTATAGATGCGGCGATTGCGGTTGGTTTTGCCTTGGCGGTCACGCATCCGGTCGCAGGCAATATTGGCGGCGGCGGTTTCATGCTCATCCGTCTGGCGGACGGGCGGACCGCGTTTCTCGATTTTCGGGAATGCGCCCCGAAAAAGGCCACTCGGGATATGTATATCGGTTCTGATGGCAACCCAACACGCGAGAGCATTGTGGGCTGGCGATCATCCGGTGTTCCGGGAACAATTGCAGGTTTCGAAACAGCCCGTCAAAAATACGGAAGCAAACGGTGGGCAAATCTGGTCGCTCCGGCCATCAAGCTGGCGCGCGAAGGCTTCCTGGTAAGCGACGATTTCGCCGCGTCTTTGCGAGGACCGTCCAACCCGCTTCAGCTCGACCCAGAGTCGAGACGCATCTTTCTCAGGAATGGTCGTCCTTACGATGCTGGAGAGACATTGAAACAGCCAGAGCTTGCATCGACGCTCGAGCGCATTGCAGCCAATGGCGCGAAAGAGTTTTATCAGGGCGAGACAGCACGACAGCTTGCCGCGGCGATGCAGGCAAATGGCGGCCTTATCACCGAGGCCGATCTGAGGGATTACAAAACCATCGAGCGAAATCCCTTGAATGGAGATTACAAAGAATTTCATGTCATCACGTCGCCTCCGCCGAGCGCAGGTGGTGTGGGGCTGCTGCAGATGATGGGGATGTTGGAAGGCACGGATTACGACAGCGCCGGACCCGATTCTCCGAAAGCGGTTCACTACGAGGCGGAAGCGATGCGGCGGTTTTATGCCGATCGCAGCGAGTACCTCGGAGATCCCGATTTCTACAACGTTCCCGTTCGGCAACTGCTGGACAAGAAATATCTAAATTGGCGGCGCGGGACGATCGATGCTACACGCGCCACGCCAAGCGACATTATCGGACCGGGGCTGCCGAAATCGCTGGACGCTCGTGTCTCGTGGAAAGAATCGGAGGAGACGACGCATTACAACGTAGTCGACGAGAAAGGTAACGCGGTTGCGGTGACCTATACGCTTAATAACTCGTATGGAAACGGCATCACCGCGCCCGGATTGGGATTTCTGCTCAATGATGAGATGGACGATTTCGCTGCAAAACCTGGCGCGCCGAATATGTTCGGAATGTTGGGATCGGATGCGAACGCGATTGAGCCCGGGAAACGTCCGCTTTCTTCCATGATGCCGACGATCATCACCAAAAACGGTCGTTTATTTATGGTGGCCGGCGCGCCGGGCGGAGCGAGAATTACCACCGGGGTGACGGAAGTCATTCTCGACGTACTCGATTTCCACATGAACGCGCAGGATGCAGTCGATTTACCGCGTTTTCACGAGCAGTGGAAGCCTGACGTACTTTACCTGCAAGACGGCTTTCCGAAAGAAAATCAAGAAGCTCTAAGAAAAATGGGATATGAGGTGAAGCCAACCAATGCTGTGGCGCGGGTGGAAGCGATTGTGGTGGACAACGGCATTCTCGCGGGCGGAACTGAATCGCGGCTGCACGGTAAAGTCTCCGGATATTAGGCCCAACACGTTGGCGAGCCTCCAGTAGCAGAGCAGACCCGAAGGATATCCCGAGACAAAGAGGAAGTT